>JAGUXD010000096.1 GCA_020062035.1 Candidatus Brocadiia bacterium
GGATGTTTTAGCAGATTTTTTACCTCGTAGATATTATTAACCAGTTCCATTATCGCACTTAAAGCAGTATTATAATGTAAGAGTTCAATATCTTCTGTAACCTGCTTGATTGTCTGGTGCATCCTGGAATAGAGTTCATCCATTTCTGCCAATTTGACTAAATGGCGGGTTTCTGTGATGTCTTCGTTGGGGTATTTGGCGATTTCGGAGCATAATTGATAGACGCGAGAGAGGAACCTTTTGGCGCCGATGAGCCCTTTTTTGCTCCAGCGAATCTCTGCCTCAGATGGTGCGGCAAACAACATCGCTATCCTTGCAACATCCACACCGTATTCCTCTATTATTTCTGCAGGTGAAACGACATTGCCTTTTGATTTAGACATTATCTCGCCTTTTTCATCAAGGACCATTCCGTGATTGAATAGACGAATAACCGGCTCGTCGGTCTTTAGATAGCCGGCATCGTGAAGGACCTTGGTAATGAACCTGAAATAAATCAGATGACCACAGGCATGCTCAGAACCGCCGATATACAAATCAACAGGCAACCACTTATTTACCGCATCCTTGCTGAATGGCTCTTTGTGATTATGCGGGTCAGAATACCTGAGATGATACCAGGATGAGCAGACAAAGGTATCCATCGTGTCAGGGTCGCGCTGGGCATTGTTTCTGCATTTATAGCATCTTACATTTATAAATGACGGTTCATCAGATAGCGGTGAGCGACCTTTTGGAATATAGTCCTTGACCTCTGGCAATAAGACAGGCAGGTCTCTTTCAGGAACAGGCAAGACACCGCATTTAGGACAGTGAATCATCGGGATTGGAGCACCCCAGTAACGTTGCCGTGAAATCAGCCAGTCCCTTAAGCGATAATTCGTTTTCATCTGTCCTGAGCCATTTTTAATTACATACTCTGTTATTCTTTTTATACCCTCACTGGAGGAAAGGCCACTAAAGGGACCGCTATTGGTCATTATGCCTGCTTGGGTGTATGCCTCGGTCATTGTGTCTTGAGAAAGGTTTTTATCGGGTGGATTGATTACCACTTTGACAGGTAGATTATATTTTTTGGCGAAGAGGAAGTCGCGTTGGTCGTGTGCCGGAACGCCCATTACCACCCCGGTGCCGTAATGTGCCAGAACATAGTCCGCAACAAAGATATAAACCCTGTCACCAGAAAGCGGATTGATTGCGAAAGAGCCGGTAAAAACACCGTCTTTTTCACCACTTGCGGTTCTTTCTATCTCTGTCCTGTTTACTGATTTTCTGATATATTCCTGCACCTCTGCCTTATGCTGGGGAGTGGTAAGCGTCTCAACCAGCGGGCTCTCCGGCGCTATGGTCATAAAAGTCACACCATAAATGGTATCCGGTCTTGTCGTAAATACACCAATTCGCAGAGCACTATTCACAATCCGAAATTGTATTTCCGTTCCTTCACTTTTACCAATCCAGTTTCTCTGCATTGTCTTGATGTTTTCGGGCCAGTTGTTAAGTTTGTCAATATCCAGAAGGAGTCTTTCTACGTAATCAGTAATCTTAAAGAACCATTGTTTAAGGGAGCGTTTGGTAACCATTGACGAACAGCGCCAGCAGGTACCATCTGAGAAAACCTGCTCATTTGCCAGGACGGTCTTACAGGAAGGGCACCAGTTGACGGATGAGTCCTTTTGCTCGGCAAGACCTCTTTTATATAGTAATAGGAAGACCCATTGTGTCCATTTGTAATAATCAGGTGAACAGGTTAATATTTCACGGTTCCAGTCGTATGAGATAGAGAGTTTCTTGAGGGTTTCTCTGGATTTATTGATATTGTCCAGTGTCCAGTTACGGGGATGGAGTTGTTGTTTTATTGCGGCTTCTTCTGCAGGTAAGCCAAAGGCATCCCAGCCAAAGGGATGCAGGATATCAGCGCCTTTCATTCTTTTATAGCGATAATAAGCATCGCCAATCGTATAATTACGAAAATGCCCGAGATGAATATCACCAGAAGGATAGGCAAACATCTCTAATAAATAGAATTTCTTGGATGGCTCTGGTGATGAAAGAGTTTGATAGAGGTCTTTTTCGACCCACAACTCTCGCCATTTGGATTCTATTTCTTTGAAGTCATCCATAACTTTTTCTTGACAAAGAGGAATAATATCTATAATGAAATATAATAGAAATCAATATAATTATGATGAAATATTTTCTGGTTATTGCTTTGTTCATCTGTAGCGGGTTGGCACTAAACGCCCAGGGCATTGAGACGACAACTCCGACCCAGAGTTCGCTTGTCTATCTCGTGCCAATCCAGGGTCCGATAATGGATAAGGGCCTGGCGTATTTTGTCAGGCATTCTATTGAAGAAGCCAAGAAAGATAATGCCTCGTTAATCATCTTTGATATAGATACACCGGGTGGGATTGTGGGCGCTGGTGCAGAATATACCATCGGTATCTGTAATGCCATAGATGGTGCGGCACCGATTACGACCGTTGCTTATATTACGCACTGGGCCTGGTCTGCGGGCGCCTTGATTTCCATCTCTGCGGATAAGATTGTAATGAAACAGATTGCCAGTATCGGCTCAGCCGAGCCGATTGGCGGTGAAGGGACTTCAAGCCATCAGGAAAAAATCACTTCAGCCATCAGGGCAGAGTTCAAGGCCCGGGCTGAAAAAAAGGGCTACCAGGTAAATCTCGTGATGGCAATGGTGGATAAAGACCTGGAGGTAAAAGAGGTTCTGGTAGATAACGAACGGCTCTTTCTAACCCCTGATGAAATCCAGGAATACCGTAATAAGGGTAAGATTGTAGAGGAAATAAAATTAGTTATTGCCAGCGGTAAATTATTAAATCTCTCAGCCGGGGAATCAATTAAATACGGGCTTGCCAGTTTCATTAAAGAAGATTATTCTGAAATCCCACCGCTATTCGGACTCAAAGAATTCAAGATAAAAGAGGCAACTCCCACCTGGTCAGAACATTTAGTAATGTTTTTGACATCACCTGTGGTAGCGTCAATCTTGATTCTTGTTGGTATAATTGCTGGTGGAATGGCGCTTAAAACACCCGGAATGGGGCTGCATGAGGCGATTGCAATTGCCTGCTTCGCCCTGGTTTTCTTGGGTCATTATCTGGTCGGTTTAGCAGAGGTTACAGAAATACTAATCTTTGCGATTGGAATAGGTTTGCTGGTTGTGGAGATTTTCTTCCTGCCCGGCTTTGGTGTCTTTGGTATCAGCGGGATTGTTCTTGTTTTTATCAGTTTGATGTTATCAATGCAGGAGTTCACTTTACCGGATATAAAAAGAGCACCCTGGCAATTACAGACATTACAGAAGAACTTTATTGTAGTAGGTTTATCTTTTTCTCTGGCAGTAGTTGTCTTTGTTCTATTCGTGCGGTATCTTTCTTCCATTCCGTTATTTCGTCATCTTGTTTTAGTAGCCGAAGAAAAAACTACTGCAGGGTTTAGTAGTATCGTTAAAGATACCACTGATTTAGTAGGTAGAAAAGGAATTGTCTTTAGCGCCTTAAGACCGGTTGGTAAGATTACCTTACTTGATACCTCGGGCAACCAAACTCAGGAAACACTGGATGTGGTTACTGAAGGCGATTTTATCAATAAAGGAGAAAAAATAGTAATCACAGGTGTAGAAGATTCTCGGATTATCGTTGAGAAAGATAATCAACCTTATGAGTCTTGAAATAATCATCGTTATTTATATTGTATCACTGCTGATATTGATAATAGAGGTCTTTGTGCCAAGTGGTGGAATTCTGGCGATTGCTGGTGTAGGAGGGTTATCGCTCGGTATCTATTTCGGGTTCCAGACGAGCGTTTTATTGGGGGGTGGACAACTTATTGTTGCGATTGTTGTTGTGCCGTTGTTATTTTTATATGGGATTAAGAAACTGACCCTTAATAAAACCCTGCCAGATGAAGAGGGCTTTCGTTCAGAAAAGAAAGACCTGTCTTATCTTATCAACAAACAGGGCGTTGCACTGACCAACCTCAGACCTTCTGGAACAATTATAATGGAAGGTAAAAGATATGATGTAGTTACAGAAGGCGAGATGATAAATAAGGATAGACCAGTAATGGTGGTGAAGATTGAAGGCGCACGGATTGTGGTAAAGTCAACACCCATCGCTTAGAAATACCTGCTTTTTTGATGCTCTTAGCCAGATGAATAGTATCAGGCATATTAGAAATAGCCCGATGCTTACTATTTGCGAATAAGACAAGCCAGTGATAAAACTTTTATTATCACCTCTTAAGAACTCTATCAGAAATCTGCCGATGGAATATGTGATACCTGCCC
>JAGUXD010000157.1 GCA_020062035.1 Candidatus Brocadiia bacterium
CTGAAGCGGGACGAATTGTCCTGCTGAGCGGGATATTTTGTAGCCAATCAGAAAGAGTATCCCACGGACATATCAAACACCAGATTTTACCGCCGATAATGGCAAAAAAGGTTATAAGACACAGCCAGACCGGGCCAACCAGAAAATTAGCAGAATTTCTATAAACACTTCCGAATAACCCGCTGAATATAATAAAGATAAAAGCAAATACAAACGGTAGTTTAAGGAGCAGAATAAAAAGGGGGCTTTTGAGAAGACCTGAAAGCAATTTGTTTTCTAAAAGGTTCATCTTACGAAGTCGCAACGAAGTCCCGACCATTTTGTCTGGAATGACCGCGTCTGGAATAGCCAATAGCAAATAGCAAGATTAGAATAATTACTATAAAGAAAAGCAACGATGGCTTGGCTGAACCCATCCGGAGAGTGGTTTCTACCGCGAGCGTCCTGCTTACCAGAGGTTCGTTTGTCCCAGATATTATTTTTAATGTTAGCAGCGAGGGTCTATGATAAGCATATCGTAGAACTGAAACACCTCTTGGGTCGCTTTCTAAAATAAACCTTTCCGGGACACCTTTGGCTGGACAGATATACATTTCTTTATCTGTGCGTAGGGGTCTCTTTAGAAGTGAATGTTCTACATACACATAAAAATTAACGATATCTGGTGCTATCTCAACCACTGTAACATAAAAATCATACTCATCACAGGAGATAACTCTGTCCTTGAATGGGTGTAAGGAGATAAGTTTAAGGTAGTCCCTCTCGGCCAAAGATATTGTCTCATGATGGGCATAAAGCACATTAGTCCCTGTCCGGGACCAAAAAACCAATATCCAGAAGAGCACCAGCAAAAGAGTCGGTTTTTGAGGCATATAATTCAGGGCTAATAATGCCACGAATGGTCGAGTTAGACCCCGACCCCGATGTCCATCGGGGTATCGGGGTCGGGGTATCATTTTACCATCTTTTTCCACTCCTCTATCTTCTTCCGCATCTGTTCTGCCTGCGGATGGTTCGGCGCTAATTTTAGAAACCGCTCTCCATCTGTGATTGCCTTTTCATATTCACCTTTTTTAGCATAGGTAAGGCATCTCTCGTAGAGTGAATCGGCTAATTTTGACGTTAAATCCACCCGTATCGTCGCTTTTTCCTGTGTTAATTGAGCAGATATTTCAGGTATTATAATTTTTATGGTCTCTGAGGCCTTGTCCTCTTCTTTTTCTGCCCGTAGTTTATCTTCTAACTCCTTAATCGTCTTATCTAAATCTTTTTGTAACCTGTCTGCCCTTGCCTTTTCTGCTTCTTTTTCTGCCCGCAGTTTGTCCTCTCTTTGGCTGAGCGCATTTTTGACTTTTCTTAATAGCAATTTTATTCCCTCATCATCCGGCGAAAGGGCAAGGAGTTTATTACACCAGGCACTTGCTCGTTCTAAGTTGTCTTCAGTAAATGACTGCTGTGCCTTCTGGCGATATTCCTCTATCTGACGGTTCTTATTTGCTGAAGAAACAAATAGCCCTATGATTAAGCCAAGCAGGACAACTGCGACTCCGAGAATAGAGAAAGTTGCTATCTTATTCTTCTTTGCCTTCTTCAATAGCCGGCTGAAGAGACCGGCTGGTCTTGCGGATATTGGTTCTCCCCGTAAATACCGATTGAGGTCATCTGTTAATGCCTTGCTCGTCTGGTATCGTCTATCTTTTTCTTTCTCTAAACACTTGAGACAGATGGTTTCTAAATCTCTGGGAAGATTGCGGACTAAACGAGACGGCTGGATGGGGTCCTTATTTACCACCTGGTCTAATAACTGATAAAGTTCTTTGCCCCTAAAGGGCAGATGTCCAGTTAGAGAATGATACAGGGTTGCGCCTAATGAAAAGATGTCACCGCGAGAATCAATACTTTTCTTGTCACCGATTGCCTGTTCAGGAGACATATAATCAGGGGTTCCTATTATGGTTCCGCTCATAGTAAGTGAACGGTCCAGGCCGGTTAATTCCTTTGCCAATCCGAAATCCATCAGATATGGACGATTATTGGCTCCGAGCAGGATATTATCTGGTTTGATATCACGGTGGATGAGCCCTTGCTTATGTGCATAATCTAAGGCATCTGCAACATCCCTGATGATTTCTGCGACCTGTCTGGAAGATAATCTATTCTTTTTATCTTTAATCCTGTCATCCAAAGAAGCACCTTTGATATATTCCATAGTGAAGTAGTACCGATTGTTAACAATGCCGACTTCATAGACAGGGATGATATTTGGGTGTTTGAGTTTAGCCATTGCCTGGGCTTCTCTATGAAAGCGCTCTACTAATTCCTCACCCTTGACTGTCATAATCTTCAGGGCGACTTGACGTTGCAAGGTAGTATCAGAGGCAAGATAGACCGCGCCCATTCCGCCTTCGCCAAGTTTTCTCTCTATGCTATATTTGCCAAAAGTGTCTTTCATTCTCGCCCCGATGCTTCCCGCCGGGACTCTATGCTCTACCAGACAGGTATTCCAAAGATATGGTCCATAATTATCATCGGGATATCAACATTGTTAGCGGTTATTTTATTAACCGGGTTGAGTTGCTGACCATCAAGTAAAAATCCGATTCCGCTCATCGTTACGTAACAAATATAGTTGTCCGCATCTTTGGCTGTCTCTAAAAAAACAGACGAGGTCTCTCTGTCTGCGAGTAATCCTAAAGAATGCAGGGCATATGCTTTTAAACGTAGGTTACCTCTTTGGGCTGCCTGTTGAACTAATCGCGCTAACACAACCTCTTTTTTACCTAACATCGTCAGGGATACTGCTAAATTGGTATGATAAGCAAGCAACTGGGCATTTCTGGAATCCGCTCTCTCCCATATCTTTTGTAAAATCTCAGCGGCATTGGGGTCCTGTATCATTCCTAATGATAAAATAAGATATGGTGTCAGGACAACATCATTCAGTTGTTTTTCATCCTTGAGAAGATTAGAGATTATCGGGACTGATTCTTTATCTTTTAAGAGACCCAATCCAATCGCACAGGCGGCTTTTTGTAAGAGTCTTGATTTCTTTGAGTCCAATATTTTCCGTAACTCTAAAGCGGCTTTCTCGTTACCGGATAAACCCAGAGCAAGGGCAAACAAACCATCTGCATCCTGAAATTTATTCTTCTGGAGTGCCTCAAGAATGACCTCGTATGTTGAACTATCATTCAATTGGGCAAGTGAAATCGCAGATAAACCCCGAACGATTTGGTTCTTGTCCTGTTGTAAGAACACGATAAGTGGCTCTCGGGCTTCTTTTAGTGCGGTCATTCCCAATCCAATCACTACGGCAGCCCGAACATCAGATTCTTTTTCGGTCATTGAGGTGCATTTTTTAAGTTCCTGCAATGCCTGGTCAGTTCCAATCCGGCCAAGGGCTAAGGCCGCGTATGCCCTTACAGAAGATTTTTCTCTTTTCTTTCCACCATCAGAGGCATTGAGTGCCTGTCCTAAGATTGTAACTGATGCGCTGTCTCTTAGATTGCCTAATGCCAGGCAGGCGCTACTTTTTACCTCAGCATCTTCGTTAGAATTCAGAATCTCTCGCAGGGCTTTAGGTAATTCTGAGTTTCCTGTAAGGTATCCGCTTGCTAATGCAGCGTAACATCTTCTTAAAGGAGTTTCTTTTTTACTCTTGTTCGTCACGATATCTTTAATATATTCAAGTGATGAAGTATCGTTGGCCAAACCTAATGCTAACAGAATATTGTTTCTGACAAAATATCTGGACTCTGTTTTATTTGCTTCTTTAAGAATCTCTATGGCTTTTTGACTGCTTGATGAAGGATTTATAGCATCTTGTGCTTTACCGAGTGCAATGGCGGCCCGAAAGGCAATAAAGTGATCGTTATTTGCTAAACCATCAGACAGAACCTTAAGCAGGTCTTCATAGATGTGGTAAAGAGTAACAGATTTTGAGCCGGCTTCTTCTATAACTTTTGCCCATTGCGCCGGCTCTCTAAAATGAAGATATCTATCACGATTATTACTCCACCACACCTCCCATGGTTCTACTACCCCTGATAATAAGCTAGTTCCTTCTCTAATACTTCTAAAGAGTGGTTGTAAGCCGATGTCTAAAGCAGGCCGAGAAACCGTTCCTCCAGCACCTGTTCCTTCCTCTGCGCTCCCCCTATCTGGTGGCGGTGGTGGCGTTGATGGTGGTGTTGATGGTGGTGTTGATGGTGGTGTTGCCGGTGGTGGTGTTGCCGGTGGTGGTGTTGTTGGTGGTGGTGTATCAGGAGTCGGTGGTTTATCTGGTGTAGGAGGTTTATAATCATCCGGTGGCCTGGCTGGTGGCGGTGGTCGCCGACGAGGACAACAACTCTCAAGATAGTTTGTTTCGTTTATTATTAGAAACAAGACGGTTATTAAGACCAAACACCATAATAAAACTTTCATATAAAACTCCTTATCTGAATGTGGAGTCATTATACAAAAGAATGCTAGAACTGTCCAATAAATTGCATCAATTATTTATATTGACCCTTTACCTCGTTAGAGATATACTATGATGGGTGGTTTCTTCAATAATATAAACCCCTTTTGTTTAAAGGAAGTTGCGAACCAAATTGTATGATTTATCAAATAGAGGTCGCTCTCAACCCGTCCCGACCCCGATTCAGCGGGGTCAGGACTGAACCAGACCCGATTGCCAGCGATGTCC
>JAGUXD010000102.1 GCA_020062035.1 Candidatus Brocadiia bacterium
AAGTAGCAGCCGCAGAACAGAAATTATTGACCGTGTCAAAAGGATCTCCAGAGAAGTGTATGATTTTGAAATAACCTGTAAACTAATAAAACAATGAAATTTATACCTAAATTATCAAATAGAGAAAAGTTTTTGTTATACATCTCTTTAACTGCCATTACTCTTCTCCTGGTGGATAAATTTATTTTCAGTAGAATGCTCTCTGAAATCAAAAAGATAGAAAGTGAAACATCTGTAAAATACCAAGAATTAGAAGAAAACATCCAGATTCTCTCCCGCCAAGAACGTATTAACCGGGAATCTGAATTATACGGTAATTATCTGGTAAAAGAAGAATCACCTGACACTAAATTCCGCGAAATGGTTAATATATTAGCCATTGGGGCCGAGTTAATAGTCCGTGAAATAAAATTTCTCACCCCTAAGGAAAAAGATATCACCAAATATACCATAGATTTGGTTGCGGAAGGCAAAATGAGATGCCTTGTAAATTTCCTTTATAACTTTAATAATGTTACATCTTTGATTAAAGTAGAAAAAATGGATTTGACACCAACTGCCCCAAAATCAGAATCCCTAGGAATCCATCTGGTTATCTCAAAAACAATAATACATTAAGAAGCATAGAGCAAAGAACGTAGAGGAAACACTCTTGAGCGCTATGCTCTACGTTCTATGCTGAATATGGAACGAGAAATCTACTGGAATATCCCTCGGCTGTGGATAGCCCTGCTTTATGGCTCGTTTATCATTGCCACTGTAATTTTTCTTTGCGGCATTTTCAGACATATCCGTCTTATCCGACTGGGCAAAAAACTTAATCGTCTTGATAACCTCTTTACCCGTTTATCTAATCTCGTTTATTACGCCCTTTTCCAGAGACGCATCTTAGAAAAACCATATCAGGCCTTTACCCACTCAGGCATCTTTTACGGAATGCTTATCCTTTATATCGGAACACTTCTGGTCCTTATTCAGGCAGATTTCGGACTCACTATTCTCAAGGGAGAGTTTTATAAGTATTTTTCTCTTTTTCTTGATTTAGCCGGCGGATTCCTTTTGCTCGGATTAGTTCTCGCTCTTATTAGACGCTATATCATAAAACCCGCGGAATTAGATAATACCGCAGATGACCTGATTGTTCTCATTCTATTAGCAACTATCGTCATCAGCGGATTTTTGCTGGAAGGTATCAGAATCGCTATTACCGAAATTCCGCAAGAATTACCTATCCGCTATTTCTCACCAATCGGCTTACTTGTCGGGCAGATATTACTTTCTCTGGGCTTAACTCAAACTATATCTTTCTATCTCTATCCGATACTCTGGCTGACACATGCTATTTTAGCGATGATTTTCATTGCGTATCTGCCTTTTTCTAAACTGATGCATATTTTTACTGTGCCATTAAATATATTCTTTAGCAACCTTTCTCACGTCGGCGCATTATCCAAGATAGAACTTGAGACATCAGAAGATTTCGGGGCTACCAAGATAACTGACTTCTTCTGGAAAGACCTCCTGGATTTGGACTCCTGCACCAAATGCGGTCGCTGTAATACCGGATGCCCTGCTAACCTAACTAATAAACCACTTAAACCCAAACAACTCATCATCAACCTCAAAAAACACCTGTTTAATAAACAGAAGATAAATTCTAATTTATCGCCTGATACGGTTTCTTATGATGAAGTCTGGTCCTGTACTACCTGTGGTTTCTGTTCATCAAAGTGTCCTGTCTTTGTTGAGCAACCTGCAAAAATAACAGAATTAAGACGACATTTGGTCCTAGCAGAAAGCAATTTCCCGCAAGAAGTAACCGCAGTATTTAAGAATATGGAAACCCACGGCAATCCCTGGGCCGTTAGTTGGGATAAACGAAGCGATTGGTGCAAGGACTCCGAGGTAAAAATATTAAACGAAGGCGAAAAGACGAATCTTCTTCTCTGGGTCGGCTGTGCCGGAGCAACAGATGAACGAAATACCAAAGTCGTTCGTGCATTAGTAAATCTTCTTCAGAAGGCAGATGTTGATTTCGCTATTTTAGGTAATCAAGAACGATGTTGTGGCGACCCGGCAAGACGTATCGGTAATGAATACCTCTACCAGCAACTCGCAGAAGAGAATATCCAGACCCTGAAAAAATATCAATTCTCTAAAATTATTACCTGTTGCCCTCATTGTTATAACACCTTGAAGAACGAGTATCCGCAACTAAACGGTAATTTCTCAGTGGTTCATCACACCGAATTTATATGGGAACTGATTCAGATAGGCAAACTATCCCTTTCCAAATCCCAAATCCTAAATCTCAAATCCCAATTGGTTACTTATCATGATTCCTGTTATTTAGGCAGGTACAATAATATTTATTCTTCGCCTCGTAAAATCTTGACTACTATAGCAGGTGCTAAATTCAAGGAAATGAAACGGCATCACAAAAATAGTCTTTGTTGTGGTGCCGGCGGTGGCAGGATGTGGATGGAGGAAAAATTAGGTGCGCGGATTAATCAGGCACGAGTCCAGGAAGCACTTGAGGTGATTAAAGAAGGCATTATTGTTACTGCCTGTCCGTATTGTCTGACGATGTTAGAAGATGGCATCAAGGAAAAAGATGCCCTTAATTCACTCAAAGCCCGCGATATTGTGGAGATAGTAAGTAATAGTATTCTTGTATAGGTTTTACATAAATCCTTCCATGGTATCTTCTTCAATCACGAAATACCTATGAGTTTTCTCTTGATACCCTGTAAAATAATAGTAAATGGTTTGATTATATAAAAGAAACTATTACTAAAATCAAATCTAATCACACAGCATAATAAACCTAATATTGCCATTATACCAAATAATGCTTTTTTATCTCTCTGTTTTAAGTATAAGGAAAAATACTGTCTGGCTACCTTATGTATACCAGCAAATAAAAAATACATCCCTGTAGTACATAATAATACTTTACCATACTGCTTTACATAGTGTTCTCTAATTTCATATAATTCTTCTGGTTGAATACCCAATAGTTTTATTCTTTCAGTATTTTGCTTGATAAATTCAGTAATGAAATGACCAAACCCCTCACTCCGGAAAGAAAGCGACAAAGATGTAGGACGTCTTCTAAAATATCCTAAAAGATGATGAATGCCTCTGAATTCTCCTTCAAGAGATAAATAACACCATGTTGAATAGTCTATAAGTTGTAAATGAGTCGGCTGGATAAATCCGCCTATTTTAATAAGAGAGTCCCTTCTAATCATCACTGTCTGGGACGGAATAAAATTATATTTAGCAAATCCTTTCAATGCCATTCCAGGAGGAACGTTATTTCTAATATTTTTATTACTAATCAGTGTAATCAGTGGTTTATAAATAGCGGGTATACCATGCTCATTGGTTATGATACATTCACCATATGTTAAGACGACATTTTCA
>JAGUXD010000074.1 GCA_020062035.1 Candidatus Brocadiia bacterium
GAGGTGTTGCCGCATTTGATATTGAAAAAGGTGGGGTAATCTCACCGGGCGGCGTGGGCTATGATATTAATTGCGGTGTCCGTCTGATGCGGACCAATCTCTTTAAGAAGGATATTCAGCACAGATTAAAAGATGTCCTGTCAAACCTATATCATACAATTCCTTCTGGTGTTGGTTCCTCAGGTGCGATAGCCCGCTTAAGTCCTGAGGATGAGCGAAATCTCCTGAAAAATGGCGCTCGCTGGGCTATTGATAAGGGCTTCGGCTACAAAGAAGATTTGGAACATACTGAAGATAATGGCGTCATTGGTCTTGCTGACCCATCGGTTTTGAGCGAGACCGCTATCAGGCGTGGTTTAGAACAGGTCGGAACACTCGGCTCAGGTAATCATTTCATAGAAATAGATGAGGTTGTAGAGATATATCGTCCTGAGATCGCCCGGGTCTTTGGGCTGGACATCGGTCAGATTGTCATACAGATTCACTCCGGTTCTCGTGGTTTAGGTTATCAGATATGCGATGATTATGTCCGTAGCTTACTAAAAGCATCGCAGAAACATGGGATAAATTTGCCTGACAGGCAACTTGCCTGCGCACCTGTTAAATCAGAGGAAGGACAGGACTATCTCTCTGCAATGGCTTGTGCAGCAAATTATGCCTGGGTCAATCGTCAGGTGATAATGCATCTGGTAAGGAGGTCGCTCACCAAGACGCTTAAATTCTCAGACAAAGAATTAGGTGCAGAACTTATTTATGATGTCTGTCATAATATCGCAAAGATAGAGGAGCATCCTGTGAATGGCAAGAAGATGAAATTATGTGTGCATCGCAAGGGCGCGACCCGGGCATTTCCGGCTCATCATCCAGCCGTGCCAAAAGATTATCAGAAAATCGGTCAACCGGTCCTGGTGCCGGGTGATATGGGTAGAAATTCGTTTCTCTGTGTCGGAACCGATGAGGCAATGAAAAACACCTTTGCAAGCACCTGTCACGGTGCCGGTCGTGTTGCCAGCCGCTCCGCAATGATAAAAGCCACAAGAGGCAGAGACCTTTATAAGGAAATGGAATCAATGGGTGTTTTAGTGATGACCAAAAGCCGTGAAGCCATCGCAGAAGAGATGCCCGCTGCCTATAAAGATGTAACAAAGGTAGTAGACGTAATGGAGATAGCGGGAATCAGTAAAAAAGTAGCAAAGTTTAAGCCGATGGGTGTTATTAAAGGATAATCCCCATTAGGAGTGGTGAACCCCGTTAGAAGTATCGTTATCACGATGATACTTCTAACGGGGTGAAAGGATAGAAACTTATGAAACTCAAACGTGTCTTTGTTACGGGTCTTATTTTACTTTTGCCTACGCTTATTACGGTCTTCCTTCTTCTTTTGGCGTTTAGATTTCTGAATAATAATATCGCTCAGCCTTTAGGCGGATTTGTCCTCTCTATCCTGCATCTGATTACAGGGCTATCAATATTAAAGGAATCTTCTGTTGTCTTAAAGCCGCTAATTGGGTTTCCGGTAGCACTGATTATTATTATGCTCGTTGGCTATTTTGCCGCAACGATATTGGGACGGCGACTTTTTTCAGCAACCGAGAAATTCTTGTTCTCTAAATTTCCTATCGTCAGTTTCATCTACCCATACGCAAAACAATTTGTTAATACTTTCTTGAACAAGGAGAAAAAGACAGAATTTAAGGCAGTTGTGGCTGTTCAATATCCAAGACTGGGTATTTATTGTATCGGCTTTCTTACCTCAGAAGGCATCAGGGAAGTAAAAAACAATGTCCAGAAAGAACTTGTCGCTGTATTTATACCTTCATCCCCAACACCTTTTACTGGTTATACCCTGATGTTTCCCAGAGAAGAAACGATACCATTAAAAATGACAATAGATGAAGCGATTCGTTTTGTGGTCTCTGGCGGGATTTTAACTCCGCCTGACCTAAATAACAAACAATAACCGTGAAAAGCCTCCGGGATTCGGTTCAGTATCTAAGCGGTATTGGTCCGCAAAGGGTCAAATTATTCCATCGTTTAGACATTGAAACCGTTTATGATTTACTCTTTTATCCGCCACGCAAATATCTTGACCGCTCACACATAAAAAAGATTAAAGAGGTCATATCCTGTGTTCAACCCGATGAAGAAATAACTGTAAAAGGTAAAATTATAGGTATTGGTATTCGTCGGACAAGATATCGCAAGAATATTTTTGAGATAATAATCAGTGATGGAACTGGCCATATCTCTGCGGTCTGGTTTAATCAACCGTATTTACAGAATATCTTTTCTGGAGGGCAAACGGTTTTATTATCAGGAAAAGTAAGGTTTTATAGATCCGGACTGCAATTGTCATCTCCTGAATATGAAATCATTCTGGAACAAGGGGATTTTTCTCCGTTGCATAGTCAGGGGATAATTCCCTGTTATTCACTGACCGACGGCTTATACCAGAAATTCCTGCGAAAGACCATTAAGAATTGTCTTTCTTCTTATTTACCCTTAATAGATAGCCGAACCGAATTCTTAAGTTCGCAACACAATCTTATACCATTAAAAGAGGCACTCAAAGAGGTTCATTATCCCACGACACAGGAGA
>JAGUXD010000170.1 GCA_020062035.1 Candidatus Brocadiia bacterium
ATTTGAGTAAAAGTAATTCCATCAAGACTGCGTTCTATCTTGAAGCCCTGTTCATTATTAGAATTATCCTGCCATGAAAGGTTAATTTTCTCGCCTCTAGTAGCCGTTGCCGTCAGGGCCGAAGACGCGCTGGGTAGTGGCGCGCTACTACTGGCAATGGTTGCCTCGTCCTTTTTGCCGCACAGCCCGCCGTAGCCGGTGATGATAGTCAGGGTTAATAATGTTACCAGTGCCAGTTTTACCGGTTTCGTGCTTTTCATACAACACCTCCTCGTATGTTTAACCGCAGACTCACCGGGCCCGGTGGGGACGCAGAGAATAAAAGTTTGTTTTTCCCTTGCGTCTTTGCGGTGAATATTTGTTTAATGAAGTTGATAGCATGTAGAATATAGATGCAGAGAATATTACACACCACTGCACCCCTCTTGTCGCCAGAGGCGACCCTGATGGAACTCTTCGGACCGGCCTCAGGCGGGATAGAGGGAATTTCTCTGTGTTCTTTGTGTCTTTGAGGTGATGACAATGACGGTGTTTCAGCAAGCAGGATAATCAGAACGATTAAATAGACCGACCTACGTCCATGTGAGTGAGTGAGTGATTGATTCTTTCATTATATCAGATTATACATTGATTGAATATATTGTCAAGAAAAAAATAATATTTTTGTAAAAATATTTTAACCGTTAAAAAATATACATTAATAGCTGCTCGTTGTCAAGAGAAAAATGAAATATTTTCGTCAAAAACCTTGAAATAAGTCAGGCAATCTGGTATAGGTCAATTGGCCCTGGCTGATACTGGATAAGAGTAACAAGACAGGAGTAAAAAAAATGAAATATGCTATAATCAAAATGGGCTCCAAACAATATCAGGTACAGGAAGGGAAAACAGTTTTTGTGGATTTGCTCTCTGCAGAACCAAATAAAGATATTACCTTCTCAGAGGTAATTCTTTATGTAGATGGCGTTGATAATGTAAAGGTCGGTACCCCATTAGTTGAAGGTGCAAAGGTTATTGGCCAAGCCGGTGAAATGGTCAAGGGCAAAAAACTTACTGTCGGAAAATTCAGAAGAAGAGAAGGATATCGCAGGACCTATGGCCATCGCCAGAAATATACCCCGGTAAAAATTACCCAGATTATCGGCTAAAAGTGACAAGAGTTAAACCCATCTTTAATGTTTTTATCAGCATTCTACTACTGTGCATCTTGTTTTTGCCTCTTTCCATTTCGGGCAGAATAACCGGCGACTCTAAACCTGCTCCGCCCGAAACAACCCCTTTCAAGCATATTGCAGGTGCAGTCCATCTCCAAACCCCGGTAAGCGGTGGTAAAAGGACTATAGATGACTATCTCAAACTTGCCAGAGAAAAAGACATCGGCATCCTGATTATCACGGACCACGATACCCAGAAATATGAATACGGCATCTGGCCCCTGCGAGGGCTGATTAAAAAGACCGTTGAGTCCCCTTCTGTCTTCAAATACGGCTGCGAAAATTACTTTGCGCTTATCAGACAGGCAAACTCCTCATCTAACGATGTCTTAATTATTGATGGTGTGGAATCTATGCCTTTTTATTACTGGAGTGGAGGTTATTTTAACAAAGACCTCTCACTTAATGACCGCGGTAAGCATATTCTGGTGATTGGATTAAATGACGCACAGGGCTATAAAAACCTGCCGTTAATCGGTAATGGTAAATCCCGTTTCAGTCAGTATGAAGGCAGTCAGAGCTATACGCCGTATCAGGACCTAATTGACTATTGCAATGCCAGAGGCGGATGTGTCTTCTGGTCGCACCCTGAAGCCAAAGAATCCAAATCCATACGCAATATTATAGTAAATACCCTCCCCTATCCTGAGGCACTAAAAGCTACTCTAAATTATACCGGATTTGCCATCTTTGAAGAGGGTTATCAGAAAATCGGTATCCCCAACGGCATCTGGGATACGGTCCTGAAAGAATACTGCGAAAATAAACGCACTAACCCGGTCTGGGCAATCGGAGAATTAGACGACTACGGAAACAAAGACATTGATAAGGTTTTAACCGTGTTCTTACTTAAACACAAGACATATCAATCTGCGATAGACTCACTCAAGAACGGTAAGACATATACTCTTCTGAAAGGACATAGTGCGTCTCATCTCGTATTAGAAGAATTTTATTTATACAACCCGTCCGCTTCACCCGCCTCTAGCGGGCAGGTAGGTGGGGTCGCTTATAGTGGCGAAGAATTTGTTACTTCTTCAGCACCATATCTCAAAATCAAGATATCCCAGAAGACACCTTCCCGCGGAACTAAAGCAACGATGAAAATCATAAGACAGGGAATGGTAATAAAAGAGGTAAATCAAACATTGCCAATAGAGGTAAAATTCAAGGATAATTATCAGATAAAAAGCGGAGAGCGAATATATTACCGATTGGATGTAGTTGATGAAAAGATGAATTGCTTAATCTCAAACCCCATCTTTGTCAGATTTCAGCAATGACAAAGAACATTGAGCAAGGAGTATCTATGACGGTTTTCGGTTTTCGCTCTTCGCTTTTCGCTTTTCGCTTCTCGCTTTTCGCTTTTTCAGTCGCACTAATAGCTTTCTTTCTTATTACCTGCCCATCATCTAACAATCAGAAAACAATCATTTTTTTAGCAACCACCACAAGCGTGCAGGATACGGGCTTTTTAGATGCAGTCCTGCCTGTATTTGAGACAAGGTCTCATTACAAGGTAAAAGTAATCGCAGTCGGAAGCGGCGAGGCAATGGCATTAGCCAGTTGGGGCCAAGTTGACCTGCTTATCACCCATAGCCCGGAATTAGAGGATGAGTTTATCAAAGACGGATTTGGGCTATTCAGAAAACCGTTGATGTTCAATTATTTTGTTATTGCCGGACCTGGTGATGACCCGGCTGGTATAAGAGACACATCTCGGGCAGAAGATGCATTCAGGAAGATTTATCAAGGACGCTTCAGGTTTGTCTCTCGCTCAGATAACTCAGGTACTCATAACCGTGAAATGGCAATCTGGGAAAAAGCCCAGATAAAACCTGATTATAAGGACTATTTGCAAACCGGTCAGGGAATGGCAGAGACACTCACGATTTCATCAGAAAGAGCCGCCTATATCCTATCAGATAAAGCCACCTTCCTTTCTCTTTCCAAACATCTTAAACTCACTATATTGTTTGAGGGAAATAAGAATTTAGTGAATGAGTACAGTGTTATAGAACTGAACCACAAACGGCTATCGCAAATAAATGAAAAGGGTGCAAGATTACTATCTGACTTCTTATTCTCTGATGAGGTCAAGAATATTATTAAAACCTTTGGAGTGGACCGCTTCGGAGAACCGTTGTTTTTTCTTCCCAGTGGGTAACGAGGCATTATGGAATTAATTTATCAGGGCTTAAAAGACGCCTTATCTCTACTCTTCAGCTGGAACCCGGAAATCTGGCAGATAACACTCCTCTCGCTTATCGTCTCCGGCTCAGCCACTCTTATCTCTATGGCTCTCGGTATCATTCCGGGTGCGATTATCGCAGTAACCGAATTCCCTGCTAAGCGATTTGTCATCTCTTTAATAAATACCGGAATGGCATTCCCGCCAGTTGTAGTTGGTCTATTTGTCGTTCTATTCTTATGGCGCTCGGGTCCTCTGGGCTTTCTTAATATTCTTTATACGCCTCTGGCTATGGTAATTGCCCAGGTGATTATCGCTACACCTATTATAATGGGACCCTCTATATTAGCCGTCCAATCATTGCCCAATAATATTAAATTGCAAACCCTATCACTCGGAGCCAATTATTATCAACTCATCTGGGTATTAATTAAAGAAACCAGATTACTGCTTTATGGAGCGATTATGGCTGGCTTCGGCGGCGCTATCTCTGAAGTCGGCGCAGTAATGATGACAGGCGGAAACATCAAAGGACAAACACGTGTCCTTACCTCCGCGATTCTAATGGAAACCAGAAAGGGCTATTTTGAATTGGCGATTGCTCTGGGAATAATTCTATTAATACTCACCTTTGTGATAAACCTTATTTTGACCCATATTCAACAACATCGCGGACAGAACGGACGATGACAGAAAACCATCTATTATCACTTAGAGGAATAAAGTATTCCCGATTATTTCGGGGCGGACAATCGCATTTTGAGTTGGATATTCCTTGTTTAGACATCAGAGAAGGCGAGATATTAGGCATCATCGGACCAAATGGCGCGGGTAAAAGCACCCTGCTTCGGATTCTCGGCTTCCTGCAAAAACCAAAGCAGGGCGAACTCTTCTTCAGAAATACTCTCGCACCCTACCGCGAACGTTATCTGATGCGCAGGAAAATTACCCTTGTCTTTAGTGAACACATAATTTATAACACATCTGTAAAAGAGAATATCGCTCTCGGTTTAAGATTTAGAGGTGAAAGCAACCAAAACATCAAGGCAAAACTTCACAAGTATTTAGAATATTTTGGACTGCTCAATCTCGCAGAGAAAAAGGCGACTCTATTGTCAAACGGTGAGAAAAGACGGCTCTCTTTAGCCCGTGCCTTTATTATTGAACCAGACTTGCTCCTTTTAGATGAGCCGTTTAGTGCCTTAGACGAACCAACTAAGACTGCACTCCTACAAGACCTCCATCAGACACTGTCAGACAAACACATCACCACTGTCTTAGTAAGCCAGAGCCGTCAAGAAATTATCTCTATCTGTCATCGTGTCGCAGTGATGCTTGACGGCAAAATCAGGCAACTCGGAACAACTGAAGAAGTATTTAACCAGCCGATTTCTCAAGAGGTTGCCGATTTTGTCGGAATGGAAACCATTCTGCAAGGCACGGTCATAGACCGAACCAGTATTAAACTTACCAGCGGAAATATTATCCAGTCATCCAGTGTCTATCCTGAAGGCACTAAAGTGATTGTCGGTATTCGTCCTGAAGAAGTGCTTCTGATGAAAGGTGGAGTTGGAGGAAGTTCACTCAGCGCCCGTAATCGTCTCCCTGGTAGGGTCAGGCGGATTATTCCACTCGGCTATCAGTATAAAATATTACTTGACTGTCAACAATCTGATGCTCAAAGTCCCTTTCCGATTACCAGCATCATCACAAAAATGGCGTTAGATGAACTCGCTCTTACAGAAAACTCTGAATGCCTTGTCTTATTCAAGGCAAATGCCGTACATATAATTAGTGTTCATTCGTGTTAATTCGTGGCTAAAATTATGCTATTTTATTCCTTCAAGGACTATCTCAAGGACAAATTTCCGGGTCAGCGGGTCTATAAAATCGCGCTTGATGCCGGACTCTCCTGTCCACACAGGACTGCAGATACCCGCCTCGGCGGCTGTATCTATTGTGAAAACCGCTCTTTCAGTCCGTATGCCCGTATCTCGCCACTGCCTCCTATCAAAGACCAGATACAACACGCAATGAACTTTTACAGAAAGCGATATAAAGCAGATAAATTTATCATCTATTTCCAGGCATACACCAACACATTCGCACCGGTTGATAAACTCAAATCGCTCTATGATGAGGCACTGGCATATCCGGATATTGTCGGGCTTACTATTGGCACCAGACCTGATTGCGTCCCTGATAATGTCCTTGACCTGATTACTGAATACACTAAAAAATACCTGGTCTGGCTGGAATTGGGCTTACAATCTGCACACAACAGAACATTGGAACTCATCAATCGGGGGCATACCTATCAGACCTTTGAAGATGCGGTCAAACGAACCAGAGGCAGAAATATCTCTATTGCCACTCATCTTATCCTTGGCCTCCCGGGTGAGACCCATCAGGATATGTTTGAATCAGTAAGAAAAGTAGTTGCACTTGGTATAGACGGAATAAAATTCCATCATCTCTATATCGCAAAAAACTCCAGATTAGCAGAATTGTATGAACAGGGTAAGGTAAAAACCCTTTCATTACAGGACTACATCCCCCTAATCTGTGATGTGATAGAACTTTTACCCAAGGATATGGTCGTAATCAGGATAGTCGGGGAATTAAGAGGCGAGTATCTGATAGCCCCGAAATGGGGCGTGAACAAAAATCAGGTAATGCAGATGATAGGACAAGAATTAAGCCGTCGGCAGTGAGCATTAACCCAGCACACCAATCACCGCAGAGACACAGAACATGCACTTAAATAAGGGTCAGCTGAAAAATCTTGTGGATTGGATTAGGCAAAAGGTCAAAGACCAATGGGAAGCAACACGGATTTATGAGAGTTTAGCGCTGGCTTCTTAAAACTATTTTCGCAAGAGTTCAGTTATTAAACGAATAGACTTTTTCAGTATGCCCTAATTATGGGCCTTCTGAAAAATGATTTTATCAGGCTGTCTAAAAAGTTACAAATATCTTACTATGACAGCCGAAAAATAGTCAAGATATCTGAAGGAACCATCTTTATACCCAAATTATATCTCTTCACCTC
>JAGUXD010000129.1 GCA_020062035.1 Candidatus Brocadiia bacterium
CATCTGGAGGTGGTTTTTTTATCCTTTTATATACCTATCTACCAAGTTGGGGAATTTCTGGACCCCTACCCCCAGTCCACCTCCCCATACCCCTGGGACTATCTCACTTCATCGGATAGAAGATGTAGTATTAGCCCGAAGTATATGGAATGGTAGTATGCAGGGTATTAGATAGCGGATAGGATATTCAGGGAGCGTATAATTGCGTCTGATTGGCAGGACTCGATATTTTATCTAATACTATTAATTAGGAATCCGTCATATTAGCCACAAAGATACCACGAATGTTTTTCGGGGTGGTTAAAAGTATTTATTTTTCTTGACGGTATAGTAGGGAAATTTTAATAGATGGTATGATGAAACCACCGGAAAGAAAGGAGTGAAAATGTTATGTCCAAAATGCAGTCAAGCAATTAGTTTGGGGGATAATGAAACAAGGTGTCCTCATTGCGGTTCTCAGATAGAACAGCAAACAGAGGGGCTAAGACCGCCGGATATAAATCAGGGCACATCTCAAGTGCCACTTCTGACCTTTGATACAAATGGTCCATTTTTCACTCGGCTTTTTAATACCTGGAAAGAAACGATGTTTTATCCGGGCAGGTTTTTTAGCCAGACGCCAAAAGATGCCGGATTAGGTAATCCGCTCCTGTATGCGATAATTATTGGGTCTATTAGTATAATAATTGATGTTCTATGGCAGATTCTATTTATTGCATTAAAGATTTCTTTCTTTGGAACAATGAGAGGAGGCGAAATGCCTCCACAAATACAGATTGGTATGATGATTGGTCTGGCTGTCTTCTCGCCAATTATTATGACTATAGTGGTATTTATCTGGGCAGGAATTTTGCATCTATCCGCGATGATTGTCGGAGGCAATAAAAAAGGATTTGAAGCAACTTTCAGGTCGGTAACATATGCGACAAGCCCTGGATTATTCAGTTTAATACCTTTATGTGGCCAGTTTATTGGTGGTATCTGGCAGATAGTGTTAACAATAATCGGTCTGAAGAACACCCATCAGGTCTCTACCGGCAGGGCAGTTATTGCTTATTTACTTCCATTAATTCTTTGTGCTGGTTGTGGTATTACACTGATATTATTAACAACAATTACAACGATGGAGCGGCTATCTCGTTAATAGCACATAGTTATGAAAAAAGTAACAGGTGTTTTAATAGGGCTATGTTTATTATTATCTAATAGTTTTATGGGCATTGCCCAGAATCCTGCCCAGTGGCAGGAAGCCCGTCAAAGGTTTATAGAAAAAAAGAATAGCCCGAATCCTACTTTAAGGTTTAAGGTTGCAAAGGAGTTAGTGGATGCAATATATCCGACAGTGGAGTATGATGCCGCAACATTATTAGTTGAACATATTAAGAACGAGATAGAGCGTGCTAAGGGGAATATTGATAGAGAAGTAGAGGTTAGATTCCCGGTTATTGAAATTAGTATTGAGGGCTTGAAAAAGGTAACGCAGACCAAAGCAGTTGAGTATCTGGTAAAGGTTGCTTCAGATGTAAAATCCAATTGGCGCGTGAGATTTTATGTGATTCAGGCATTTGCTGTGATTAACACACCCACGGTAATCAATGCTTTAGTTAAGTTAATTGACGAGCCGAATATTCCTATTAAGATTGCCTCATTTCGTTCGTTAACCGAACTTAACGTGCCGGATGCTACTCAACGTTCCTGCCAACTATTAGATGAAGATATTACCTGGGAGGTAAAAGTTGCCGCAGTAGAATATTTAACCATGTTGAATAGTCCAGAATTGGTTGAACCATTAATCAATGTAATCCAGAACGAATCACTTGATGGCTGTGTTAGAATCAAGGTGGTTGACCTGCTAAAAAAACTGACCGGTGAGGATATGGGCATTTCGGGTAGACCCTGGTTAGAGTGGTGGAAGAAGAAGCAGGAAGGTGAAAAAGCGCCGGTATACAGGCCTGGTGAGACCATCTCCATCATACCGGTCCTCTATTACGGAATAACTGTAACCTCAGCCCGGACAATTTTTATTATGGACATATCTGACAGTATGGGACAAACCGCTACCTTTAGTGATGAGCACTATTCCAGGCGCGACGAGAGTGAAGACCCGTGTAAGCGTGCCATTAAAGATGCAGAAAGCAGAGAAGAACCCATCAACATGGCGCTGATAGAAAAACTGAGAGAACTGAAAAAGAAACTGGATGTACTACCAGTTACAAGCAGGTTTGGTGCGGCCAGAAAGGAACTGGCTAATGCTGTCTATTACCTTGACCCGTCTGTGGAGTTTACCATAATTACATTTGACCGTGCTCAGTATCCCTGGAAGGAAACATTAGTGTCGGCAAGCATAGAGAACAAAATCGCTGCGTTGGAATATATGTACCGGAAATTAGGGCTCGGTATGGGCACCTACTTCTACGAAATCCTGGAACTTGTTTATAAATTCGTGGGCAAAGAACAGGAACAAACCACTGAAGCACCACCACTCAAATCCGGCTACGGCACACCTTTAACTGGTGTCATTAAACCCAAAAAGTGGATGGTTCATCTCAAACGAAACTGTAACTATATTAATGAATTTGGAGGTGCGGACAATGTTTTTATGGTTACTGATGGCAGTGGTGCGAGGATGGGAAAGATTATAGACAAGAATGAAATTGTGAACGAGATAAAAAAACTCAGCCAGATAAGAGGGATAAGATTTAATATCATCGCAGTTGGCGAACCACCGATTAACCCTGATTTGCTCCACCCGACCCTTGATGTGGACATAAAATTCTTGAGCAAATTAGCCGAAAGTACCGGGGGTGTATTTAAGGATAAGACATCAAAGGCAACAAAACCGAAGAATAATTAACAGGATATTCCAAGGGCCGAAAAATATGGTCATTTATTTATCCCAATGGAGAATCGGAGGGCTTATTTATGGTGGACTCACTATTTTTCTTCTAATATTCTGAACTCTTGCGAAAATAGTTTTAAGAAGCCAGTGTTAAACTCTCATAAATCTGTGTTGCTTCCCATTGGTCTTTGACCTTTTGCCTAATCCAATCTACAAGATTTTTCAGACTATCACGAGC
>JAGUXD010000028.1 GCA_020062035.1 Candidatus Brocadiia bacterium
GAGGCGCGACTGAAGGTGGCTCGTGATAGTCTGAAAAATCTTGTGGATTGGATTAGGCAAAAGGTCAAAGACCAATGGGAAGCAACACAGATTTATGAAAGTTTAGCACTGGCTTCTTAAAACTATTTTCGCAAGAGTTCAGTAATAAGATATAAAATCATTTTTCAGCAGACCCTACTTTATCGAAATTGCTTAGGGTGTGAAGATGCCGTCCTATTTTGCTACTGCCTGCCCGATTTTCCAGACATCTCCCGCACCAACTGTAATTATCACATCATAAGAAACACTCTGCTCTAAGAGATACTTTACAATGCTATCAAAATCAGGGAAATACATCGCAACTCTTTCATATTCATTTACTTTATCAACCAAATCTTGCGATGAGATAATTTGTTGTGATGGTTTAATATCCCGTGCCGCATAAATTGGCGGAATTAAAACCACATCCGCTTTAGATAAAACATTAGCAAATTCATTTAAGAATAATCTTGTCCTGCTATAAAGATGCGGCTGGAATACGAGCCATAATCGTTTATCCGGAAAGACATTCCGGGCGGTCTCAATTACTGCTCTCAATTCAGTTGGATGATGGCCATAGTCATCTATCACAATTCGTCCTTTTACTCTGGCAATGACCTCAAATCGTCTGTGAACCCCCTTAAATTCTAATAGGTTCTGTCGTATAACATTCTTGTCTATTTTAAGAATGTCGCAAACAATAATACCCGCGATAGCATTTAATACATTATGCTCACCTGCAATTATATTAGCAAAGTCACCATATTTTTGGCGGTTTTTCCAGACCTCAAAATGCCATCTGCTTTTTCTGATATGGATATTTTTGGGCTTCCAATGTTCTGAACCACTAAACCCGGATGTCCTTGAACCATAAGTAATAACTCTGGCGCGGATTTGTTTCTTGAGGCATTTTCTAACACCTGGAATTTCTGTATTCGCAATAACAAAACCATCAGAAGAAGTCGTGGCAATGAACTGATGAAACGATTCAATTAAGTTATTAAAGGTTTTATAATATTCCATATGGTCCATTTCAATATTGGTAATGACCTTAATTTTAGCAGGCAGATAATGAAATGAGCGGTCATATTCACATGCCTCAGCAATAAAATAATTGCCACAGCCAGAATGAGCACCGGTATTGAGACCCTGCAAGACACCTCCTATTATAAACGAAGGGTTTAGTTTTGCCTTTGATAAAAGATAAGCGATTAATGAAGCGGTTGTTGTTTTGCCGTGTGTTCCGCTTACCGCGATACCAGTTTTACTCGCCATTAAGAGTCCTAATACCTGCGCATATTTTATAATAGGGATTTTTCTACATTCTGCTTCTTTTATCTCAGGGTTATCATCTTTTATCGCTGCGGATTTTATAATCAATCCTGTGGCTTTTGATATGTTGGATGGCTTATGACTATGAAATATCTTGATACCCTGATTTTTTAGCCATTTTGTGGCAGGATTTTGCTGAATATCTGAACCGCTAATTTTATAACCGCAGGACAGAAGATAGTGAGCAATATTACTTAAACCAGTTCCGCCTATACCAATAAGATAGAGATGTCTTTGGGGAAAGGGAAATCTTATCATTCGTTATTGGCTATATGGAATTTCAAGGGGAACAACAGGATTTAACTGATTTCCGCCAAAGATGGACTGTTAAATCCTTGCCTGCGGTGATGCCGAAGGCACATCCGCCTCTGGCTGGACAGGCAGGCGCTTAATCCCGTTGTTTATCTTGTTTTAGTTGTTCTACTATGGTCTTCTTGACTAAATGTTCTAAATCCTCTTTAAGTAAAGTGAGAGTTTGACGCAATTCCGCTTCTGATTTTTCTCTTAAACCTCTGCTTGCCTCACGAAGAGAATGCTCAATATTTTGCTGAATCAGGTCAGCGAATCTTTCTAACTCGTTCTGGTTATCTTCACGCAGATTATTAAAGTATGATTTCAGGTCTTCGCGTTTCTTTTCTATTTCCTCAAAAAGTTCCTCAAACCGTTTAGAGATTCCTTCTGCATCGACAATATATCGGTCAGCCCTTCGGTTAATTTCCTTCATCTCTTTTATCTTAGCCCCACCCATAAAACTGAAGACCACAATAAAAAGAATAATAAAGACCAAGCCCAAAAATATCACAATAAGAGCGATATTAAAGTATGATTTTAATTTAGATAATTCGCCGCTGACAGAAGAGATATTTTCGTATGACTGTTGCCCGGATTGTTTCCACCAATTAAGCCATTCCTCCTGCTTGAGAGCAATGTTCTGTTTGGTGATTTTTATCAATGATTCATAGGAAGCAACCCTAACTTTCTCATTCTCATCATCAAGGGCGTCTATCAATGGTTTAACTGCTGATTTGATTTTTAGAGTACCAATCATCACTGCCGCATTTTCTCTTGCCGCAGGGTCTTTATGATTATGTAATACCCAGATTAAATCTGTTGAATTACCTTCGGCAATAACTATACTACTTAGAAGAAATAAAATAATAACTACAAACCAATATTTTTGCATAAACCGTATTTTAACATCAAAGGTGAGAATATCAAGTTTTATTAATCTAAATTCTCCGATTAATTTTTCTTGACTTTTTATTCTGAATT
Source organism: Candidatus Brocadiia bacterium (assembly GCA_020062035.1). GTDB lineage: Bacteria > Planctomycetota > MHYJ01 > JACQXL01 > JACQXL01 > JAGUXD01. The sequence continues at coordinate 2,623 of JAGUXD010000028.1, forward strand.
ATTATTTAACAGAAATGCTCAAGAAATTAGTATTGCTCGGATGTGGAAAAATTAGACGAACGATAACGGTTTATCTTAAGCCACAAAAAAGAGAGAATCACCTATCCCGCCGTTCAGGAGAATGCCGCCGTTGTGGTGCGTGTTGTGAATTGATGTTTAGTTGCCCAGCCCTTGAGAAAAATAACGGCACCTCTATGTGTAAAATATATTCCCATCGTCCAACGGTTTGTAAAACATTTCCACTGAATGAAAAAGACTTGAAGGACCGAGACCTGGTCAAACCACAGCAGAAATGTGGATTCTATTTTAATGGCAGTTGTTAAGTCCCCACCTTATCCCTGCCTAACATCTACAATTTTACCGTTAAAAGACTCTAATATCTTAATGACCTGTTCATTCTGTAGAACCTTGTTTTTAAGAAGTTTTTTCTGCTGATGTTCAATAATAAAGTTTTTCGTGGACGGCTCTTGAGTCTGTGGTATCTCTGAGGTGGAGAGGATTTGTTTAGGTGTTGTTATTTTTTGGGGATGATAAGGAGTTTGAATATCAGAATAACTATCAGATATGGCAATCAAAGAAAGCCCAATTTTTAGGCCCAAAACCTTTTCCATAATCTCTTCAATTTCTTGCTTGACAGAAACATCCTCCAAACGGGAGCGATGATAAGTATAAATTTTGGGGAAACCAATAACAAACTCCTCATTATCAGCCCGTAAGAATTGTCCTTCTTTAAGATAAGGATATATTTTAACAGGGTGAACTTTTTTCACCCCTGAAAGAACCTTATTCCAGAGATTTCGTTTACCCTGTTCATTTAATAAACTAATATCACCTACCTCATCACCTTCTTTTAATTCAACCGGTAAATTATTATAAGAAGATTCCAATTGTTTATCAGTGGACAGAAATTCTGTTTCCTTCCTGATGCTAATGTCGGGATGGAGTTTATCCCGGTAGGGTCGTGACTCCTTAAAAAGTTTAGACATTTTCAGACAGATAAATTCTAAATAAAGCCGATGGTTAACTGTTTCTTTAATGTTTTTCCTCGCTTCCTGTAGGATTGTAATAAATTCAATTAGTATTTCGTGCTTGAAATGTTTTGATTGTTGCTTCATTTGTTCCTTATCCTCAACGATTTCTTCTTCTAAAAGGTCTATTTTCTCAGAGGAAGTTTGAACTAAAATAAGATGCCAGAAATATTCAGTTAATTGCTCAATGAATGTATTTATGTCTTTACCTTCAGTAAAAATACCATCAATCGTTACAATAATATCCTGAAGGTTATATTGAGCAATGGCTTCAACAAGCGTAAATATTTTATCCTGCGAAACCGCGTCCGCAAAGATTCCTATCTCCTCAATAGACGAACTACCCTTATAAGAAGAGATTAGCAAATCCAGAATACTCTGTGCATCACGCATAGACCCCCGTGCCATTTTAGCAATTAGCATTAGAATCTTGTCATCA
>JAGUXD010000080.1 GCA_020062035.1 Candidatus Brocadiia bacterium
CAGTATCCCATACTATATCCCACACTGTATCCCACACAGTATCCCACACTGTATCCCACACTGTATCACATACAGTATCCCCCACTGTATCCCACGCTGTATCCCATACTGTATCCTATACTGTATCCTACACTGTTCCCTATACAGTATCCTGGACAGGTGGATAGGCCATAGTAAACATAATCTCCAGATACAGTCAAGGAATATTTTTAATAGAATAGGAAAGTATATCAAGCCACAGATTCCTCAGATTATTATATGAGAACAATCTGTGTAATCCGTGTTTATCTGTGTGTATCTGTGGTTACAGAGTTTACTTGCAGTATAGGAAAGTATAAAACACAGACTCCGACCCCGATTTCATCGGGGCATCGGGGCGGGTCCCGCTGAAGCGGGACTGATTTTTATCCGAGTTCATCTGCGTTTATCTGCCCCAGCGGGGTCTGTGGTTGCAATTTTCTTGATTTATTTACTGTCAATTTTATTTTATATTCTTTTCCTTGACAATCTGTAAATAGATAATAGATTGAGTGGAAATGATTTTTGTTCTGATATTATTATTTTTAACATTTCCGTTTTCTTTAGTGCAATCCGAAGAATCTCCTCAACTCGAAGCATTGAGTGCCCCGGCAGACTTTCAGGTCTTTGATACGCCAAATGATGCTGGCGATAGTATTTCACTAACCTGGCCGGTTTCTCATTTAGATAGCAAGGAATTAGAATATATTATATACATCTCCAAAGAACAGGATAAGGACTTCAAGGAAATACGGCGGATTAAAGCGGATACTAATTATAAATCCGATGCTCCTGAATTATTTGGTTTTTCGGATGAGAATAAAAAATCTCATTTTATAAAGATTTATCCATTGAAGGCATATCCACCGCCCCGAACAGAAGACCAATCCGAAAACAAGAAAAACATATCTGCCATAAAAGGCAGTGTATATTATTTCAAATTAGGTATAACCGATGGGAGACAGACGGTAATTTCAGAAAAGGTATTATTATCCCAGGCAAAAGGCAATATCTTCAACTGGTCGAAATTGAATAACATTATTCTGATGATAATATTTTCTGCTGTTGTGTTATGGTTTATCCGGCATGCTCGTAAAGGAAAGGAATTTTACCTGCGCAAGATTGCCGGATTGGATGCTGTGGAAGAAGCAGTGGGCAGGGCGACTGAAATGGGTAAAACGGTCCTTTTTATTCATGGGTTGGGTGGAATGGGCGACATTGCTACTATTGCTTCTGTTAATATTCTTGGTCGTATTGCCAGAAAGATTGCCGCTTATGATGCAACCTTAAAGGTAACAAATATAGACCCGATTGTTATGGCCGTCAGCCAGGAAATAGTAAAGGAAGCATATAGTGAAGGAGGCAGACCTGATGCATACCGTCAGGATAATATTTTTTATGTAGCGGCTCAGCAATTTAGTTATGCCGCGGCTGTTGATGGATTAATGATGCGTGAACGGCCCGCGGCAACCTTCTTTCTGGGGACTTTTATGGCCGAGGCATTGTTATTATCTGAAACAGGCGCTATGACCAATGCCATCCAGATTGCCGGGACAGATTCATACTCACAATTACCGTTTTTTGTAACTACCTGCGACTATACCTTGATAGGAGAGGAGTTATATGCTGCTTCGGCATATCTTTCGCGCGAGCCGAAACTGGTCGGTTCGCTTAAAGGTCAGGATATCGGAAAGGGTTTTATTATTTTGGTATTAATTATAGGCACATTACTGGTAACTGTTTTCCAATGGCATTTTATTCCTAATTTACTTAGGGCGCTCGGATAAAATTATGAATATATTCAGACGAACTATCCCGCTGATAATTGCCTTCTGCCTCGGTATTGTAATGATTTTCAGATATTATGTACCGCATCAGAGCGCAGAGGACTTGTTAACTAAATACGGCGAATGGGTTAGGATTATTGGCGGTTTTTCTATTGTTCTTGGGCTTTATAGTTTGTTTTTTACGCATTATACGAAAATAAAGAGGGGAATGCCCGGTTGGGGATATAGTATTTTTGTATTCATCGGCTTTGCGGTAATGGTTTTCTTGGGACTGATTAAAGAATTTGAAACATTCCTGAGCATTATCTCTGGCAAATTAATAGATGTTACTTCGCCTTTTGGCTCGTGGGAAAAGTCGCTGACAGGAACTTCTTATGACTGGATTTATCAATACATATTTAATGCCTGCGGTGCGACTATGTTTTCTATTTTGGCTTTCTATATCGCATCCGCGGCTTATCGGACATTTCGTATACGTTCTGTTGAAGCAACCATTTTACTTCTGGCCGCAGTGATTATTATGATAGCCCGCGTACCGATTGGTGGTTTGATTTCACACTGGATACCGGATTTGGCTGATTGGATAATGGAAGTTCCGAATCTGGCTGCTAAACGCGGAGTTTTACTGGGAATGTGTTTGGGCAGTATTTCAACTGCGTTAAGAATTATATTCGGTATTGAACGCGGTTACTTAGGCGGTGGCGAATGATAAAATTTCTGTTGAATATTGATAGACGAATAATTTTTATATTGGTGTTGTTGGCTCTAATAATACCGCTCAAATCCCAGATATTCAATATGCCGGTTAAGCCGACTTCCACGGTAGAAAAAATATATAAAAAGATAGAGTCGTTATCGCAGGGCTCTATATTTTTGCTGTCATCTGATTATGACCCCCAGTCCCGCGCCGAATTATATCCGATGCATATCGCCTTATTGAGACACTGCTTCCGTAAAAATATAAAAGTAATCTCTATGACCCACTGGATATATGGAGTTGGTATTGCTGAAGAGGCATTGAAAAAAGCATCAGCAGAGTACAATAAAAAAGATGGCGAGGATTATGTATTTCTTGGGTGGAAACCAGGATTTGCTATGTTAATCATAGGAATGGGTCAAGATTTGTATTCTGCTTACCCGACAGATTATTATGGTAAAAATACACGGGATATCCCGATGCTGAAGAATGTTGCTTCATTAAGGGATATTGATTATATGATTGACCTGGCAGCTGGCGCTACAATTGAACCGTGGATTATCTATGGTAGCGATGTTTATAAATTTGAGATGGGAGCAGGATGCACCGCTATTTCTGCCCCTGATATGTATCCTTTCATGCAAACCAAACAACTTAATGGATTATTAGGGGGAATGAAAGGTGCCGCTGACTATGAAACACTATTAGAAAAAGGAACACTTGTTGGTGAAAACCTAACTCTTGAAGAAAAAACGAACCTTGCCAGGGAAGCAATGAGACCGCTAACAGCGGTGCATCTGCTGATTATTATTCTGGTAATTATGTGTAATATTTTATATCTTTTAACCCGCGAGAAAAAATGACCCCAGAAAAGAATAATAAAACAATTGATACAATACTGTTGATAATATTTGTTGCGTTTCTATTGGGTATAAATATTTTCTTGTTTTCAGGGAAATATTTACATTTTGACACCCAAGGTGTTGGTATAGTTGTGGCGGCATTCCTAACATTGGCAATGTATAGTTTTCTTTATAAGGATAATCCGCTCTTTAAAATAGCCGAACATATTTTTGTAGGTATAGGTATGGGGATGGGCGTTGTCCTGACATGGCTGCAGGTGATTAAACCGCTGTTGTATAAGCCATTAATCAGGCATGCTATCTTTGATAATACGCCAGGCACTCCGGACTACATTCTGATAGTACCGATGATATTGGGTATATTTATGTTTGCCCGTTTATATGGCAAAACATCCTGGCTTTCACGTTGGTCTTTTGCATTCATAGTAGGTGGTGGTGCAGGCATTGGCATCCCGGTTATAATTAACAGCCTCATCTTAAAACAACTGGAGCCGTCCTTACAACCGATTTTTGTAGATTGGGTTGTAACCTGGCAAAGTATCAATATATTACTTATACTGGTCGGAACTATTTCGGTACTAATATATTTCTTTTTCTCACTGCCACATAAAGGAACAATCGGCGGCATTTCAAGAATAGGCATCTGGTTTTTAATGATATCATTCGGTGCCACATTTGGTTATACTGTAATGGGCAGAATGTCCTTGATTATACAAAGGATTCAATTTCTTTTGACAGATTGGCTACATATAATTAAATAGCATCAAATTATGAACTGTCATTACGCAAGAAGCGGATTAATAACCTTAATCATTGTCCTATTAGCATTTCCTTTGGCTGTTTTGGCTCAAGATAAACCATCTTTAATGCCTCCGCAGGACTTTATTGCCTTTGATACGCCCAATGATGACGGTAAAAGTATTTCTCTTATATGGAAAGCATCTGAGAGTGACCGGGAAGGAGTTTACTATATCATTTATGCGGCTACTTCATCCAAAGGTCCATGGAAAGAGCAATACCGAGTTCTGTCAACTACCAGGTTCAAATCAGATGCGCCACAATATTTCGGTTTAAGCAAAGATAACGAAAAATGGCATTTCTATGAAGTTACAGACATTAATGAAAATCCTCTCTCGATTACTACTCCTACATATTTCAAATTGGCCGTTACCGACGGGACAAATACCATAGCATTCCCGGGTATTGCTTTAAGTATGCCCCAAGGTAACTGGTTTGATACATCTAAGATAAATGTTCTTGTTTTTGTAATTGTCTTCTCGTTTCTGGTAATGTATTTTATTAGCCTGGCACGAAAGAATCTTAACCTATTCATTAGACATATACCTGGTTTGGATGCCATAGAAGAGACCATTGGTCGGGCAACCGAAATGGGTAGACCGATTCTTTATCTTAATGGGCTTCTGGATATGTCCTCGCTTTCTACAATTGCTTCTACAAGTATACTGGGTAAAGTGGCACGCAAGGTCGCCAACTACGATTCACAGATAAAGGTCCCTTGCTATGACCCGATTGTAATGTCGGTCTGCCAGGAAGTGGTCAAAGAATCCTATTTAGAGGCAGGGCGTCCCGACGCATTCAAAGAAGATAATATTTTCTTTATTACCAATGACCAGTTTGCCTATGCAGCGGCCGTTGACGGAATTATTGTAAGGCATAAACCGGCTGCTAACCTTTATATGGGTTATTACTATGCTGAGTCACTGTTAATAGCAGAAACAGGTGCGGTCAGCGGTGCGATGCAGATTGCCGGAACCGACTCCATTACCCAATTACCCTTCTTTATTACCACCTGTGATTATACATTGATGGGTGAGGAATTATATGCGGCCTCGGCTTATCTATCACGTGAACCATTACAATTGGGTTCACTTAAAGGACAGGACTTTGGCAAAGGATTTATTATTTTAATGCTGGTTGTGGGAACCATCGTCAGCACTATCGGATATCCGTTTTTTGTTAATCTGGTTAGGACTTTCTGATTATGATTAAACGACAAATACCTCTGGTGATTGCTTTTATTGTGGGTGTGATGTTTATCATCCAATTTTTTGTGCCACACAAGGTGTCACAAGATGCATTGACATATGTGAATCAATGGAGCATAATTATCGGCGGTATTTCTATATTACTAGGCATTTACAGCCTGATTCATTTCCATTTTATTTCAATCAGACGTGGCAGACCCGGCTGGGGATTCAGCGTAGTGCTTTTTGGATGTTTTGGATTGGCTGTACTTGTCGGATTTCTGCCCTCTATTGTGTTGTGGTTCAAACCGGTCCAGCAGGGTGCTGAACCGGGTGTCTGGCTTGGTTTTATTCCACTCAAACCAGGGGTAGAAGAAGGCTCGCCATTATTCTGGCTATTCCTCAACCTTATTTCACCGTTTATGGCAACGATGTTTTCGTTAATCGGATTCTTTATTGCTTCTGCGGCATTCAGGGCATTCAGGGCTCGCAGTATTGAAGCAACCCTTTTGCTTATCGCAGCAGTTATTATCATGCTCGGTCAGATTCCATTGGGACAGATGATCTGGCAGGGGATTCCCGATATTATGATGGACTGGATTCTCAAGGTGCCTAATACTGCGGCTAAACGGGCAATAACTTTTGGCATTACACTGGGTTCCATCGCCTTCTCGTTAAGAATCATATTCGGTATTGAACGCGCTTATTTAGGCGGTGGTAAAGATTAAGTCCCGACAGGAGTCGGGATGGGAAAGGTAAGATTTGATTAACCCATATGACTAAAGAATTGAGTTTTAATTTGACACGTTGGGTTATCTTTATACTGGTCGCCCTGGCTATCATTATCCCGATTGTCATCAGAAAACACATAAAACTGCCGGAGACATCTTCAGGTGTCGTGAAAAATATCTATGACCATGTTGAATCCTTGCCTAAAGACGCGCCCATAATTGTTTCAGTTGATTTTGACCCGTCATCTGATGAAGAATTGAGACCGATGATTAATGCACTCTTACGCCATGCCTTCAGAAAAAACCTGCGGGTGATTGGTATGACCATCTGGGGCCCGGCTGCTGCTGGAACTCTGGTTGATATTTTTACTAAAATGGCGCAAGAGTCAAACAAGCAATACGGGATAGATTATGCGATTATGCCGTTTAAACCAGGCGGGATGCAGATTGTTATTTTACTGAGCCAAAATATCTTTGAAGCATACCCCAAGGACTATAAAGATAAAAATACCAAGGAACTCCAGGTTTTCAAGGGTATAAAAAACCTTAAGGATATGGGGTTTGCCATATGCGTTTCAGCCGGTCAGGCCGTTGACATCTGGATAGCTTATGGAAAAGAAAAGGGCAAAATGCCATTAGGCGCCGGCTGCACCGGAGTTATGGCTACTGATTATTACCCTTACCTGCAGTCCGGTCAATTGTTAGGATTACTTGGCGGAGTAAGCGCCGCGGCTCAGTATGAAACCCTGATTAAATGCCAGGATAGAGCTATTGAAAGTATGAAACCGCAAACCGTGGTTCATTCTTTGATTATTCTTTTGATAATTGTCGGTAATATCATATATTTTATCAGGCTGTCCAAAAAGTCCTTGCTTTAGATAATCCCGCTAAAGCGGGACTATAATTCCTCTTAAAGGAGGATGTGAGTTA
>JAGUXD010000173.1 GCA_020062035.1 Candidatus Brocadiia bacterium
AAGGATAGGACAGGTGATAGGATAGGGGGTATAGGTGGGGGGGCATTTATGCCCTTGATACATAAGGAGTTATATAGAATGCAAATTACTGTATCCCACCGAGTCGGGAACTATTAATTAAGGTCTGCTGAAAAATGATTTTATATCTTCTCATAGTTGTTAAAAATTAGGCTACTTTTCTGGTACGGATTTTGAAAATACGGCGTAAGTAGTCCTGAAAAGCGTTGAGACGATCGCCTAAGGTGTTGAGTTTTCGTTCTTTGTCAATATAAATAATTATAGGATTTATATTGACAAATAAAAAACATTATGTATAATAAAACATCATGAGACGAGACTACTCTCAAGGGTTCACTATTTTAGAAGTGATGATAGCAATGGTCTTATTAGCGGCCGCGGTATTTAGTTTATTATCTGTATCATTAAGCGGGACACTTCAGCAAGGGACAACCAGAGAATATGATATTGCAAGAAATTCTGCATTTGCAAAGTTAGAAGAGATGCGTTCCTTTACATTTACTAATCTTTCTGGTTTCTATAACAATACCTTTTTTGCCGTACCAGGGTTAACAGCACCAACTGGCTGGGCAGAACCGGGCTGGGTAGGAATGGACGTCACCTCTGACCTGGCTGAAGTTGCGGTGATTATCAGATGGCGATTAGGCGAGTCCACAGACGCGTCTGTATTTAATGAATATATCCTGAGAGGGCTTATCACAAGAAGAAGGAATTGGTAGATGAAAGATGTAGGCACCCGCCTCGCCGCCGCCTTTGGCGAGCCACCACAGGGGCACGGTGTGCCTCGCCCTGAGGGGGGGGAAGCAAAGCGAGGCTGGGCAGATTACCGCGAAGCGTCAGATAGGAAAATGGGATCCACAATTCTTGAGGTCTTGATTGTTGTTTCTATTCTTTCTTTAATTATTACAAGTACTTTATATTTTGTCATCACGAGCCAGAGGACATTTGATGTTGGCACGATGACCTCTTATTTAGAATCAGAGGCAAGCAGGTTATCTGATATAATAAAGGAAAAACTCACTGAATGCAAGGTCACAGTCGCTCCTTCAACTGCAAATGATTTTGCTTCCTTTTCTTTTCAGGTGCCGGTTCTTGTCTCTGGTGCATACTGGGATGATGATGGTAATATTTACTGGGGCGCAGAAGACAACCAGAACTGGTCTTATAACTTTAGTTTTGTCTCAACAAGGATACTTAACGAGACATCTGACCTGATAGATTATAACGGAGACAATGATATTGAGGACTTCTTTGATGTGGGCGAGATAAGACTTTCCATTCGTGATGCAGACGATAATGACCAAACAACAGTCATACTTTGTAGAAATGTTATCACTGTCGCGGGTGTTGGTAATAGGTTCCTTGATATTAATAATGATGGACAAAATGACCCGCTCTTTACTATGCTTGATAGCAGAGGGCGTCAGGTTATAACTAACGGCGAACGGTTCAGAATCAATCTCTGGCTGGGTGGTTTGGTTACCTCTAATCGGGAGACGGTTCTGGTAAATTCTATAACTGAGGTGGTGATGTTGAATCCGCAGTAGAAGAGACTATGAGGAGGAAAAATATGTATTATCCGAATACTCAAAACAAGGGCTCGGTAATGGTAATTGTGATGTTACTTACTGCAGTAATAGCCGGGTTAGCAGTTGCCTATATCGCTACTACGACTGCCCAACAGCAGCAACTTACTTCATCTATTGATGCCCAGACTTTGTATCAGACCGCATTAAGCGGACTTGATATCGCCAATGCATACCTGCTCAGCAAATATACTGCAAGCACCGTGGGCTGGGATACTGAACTTGTGAATAGCGATACTTTATCAGGCAATTATGAGCCCGGCGCTGACTCTATAAGTTTAGGAACACCTATCACCTACGTGGGTACATTCAAGTGGTGCCGGAACCTGAATTATCACGGTTCTACCTTCTGGGCAAAGTTAGAGAATAATAATGATGGTGGTGGGGTACTCGATGATAGAGATGGCGTTCTTAGACTTCGTGTAGAAGCGTGGAGTGGCGGTAATGCTCCGGATAGTCGCTCTCAAGAAGTTGTATTAACTGCACTGGTAAGTTATAGAACAGAGCCATATGAGCCAACAAGCGCCCTAGTCATCGGCGGCTCTCTCATGGTCTTTGGAAATGCCACTATTGGTGGAACAAATGGTTCTATTCAGTCAAACGGAAGTGTTACAATACAGGGCTCTGCGACTGTTGCCGGTGATGTAACTGCTATAGGTAGTATTACTGCCCCACCCGGCTCTATTGGTGGGGAGACCAACTCCGGTCCTGAGTATAGAACAAATATCCCATCAATTAATCCACCTGAATACTCTTACCTTGCGACTCATATCTTTAAGACCAATGGTTTAGTGTATGACCAGAATGATAATTTGCTCGCGACACCAACCGGTTGGAGTTATAATGCAGCTCAACAAAAGTGGAGTAAAACTGGTAATATAACAAACAATGGGGTATATTATTTTCAGGGTAGCGATGTGGACTTCGGTGGCTCAGCCGGCTCATCGACTAGTCCGATGACTATTACTATAATAGCCACTGGATATATTGATGTAACAGGAAGTCCCTCGCTCGAACCAAGTCCTGATGGAGGCGGTATTGCTTTAATGGCAGGGAAGGACTTGCGGATACGAGGCGCAAGCGGTAATCTTTACGGTGTCGGGTTATATGCGGCGCATGAACAGGTCTCGCTCAGGGGTACCCCAAGTATTCAGGGTGTCCTCCTGGCTCAGGATGCCGAAGATGTTTGCTCTTTAGTTTCTACAACCAGTGATTATGATGTTCAGATTGGTGGTATGAGTAACATTACTTATAATGGTGCTCTAACGACAATCTTACGTGATGGCTTTCCGTTTATTAGAGTGATGGGTTTCAAAAAGACTATAAAACCCAAAGAGTAATATGAATAGACCCCTGTATATTTTTTGTGTCTTTGTGGTTGTCTTTATGGCTAATAATCTTTTCGGCGATGCGATTTGTCTTAAGAACGGTGCAACGATTGAAGGCAGAATCACGGCTGAAGATAAGGACTCAATTACCATCTGGGTTACCTACGGCACGATTACTATTAAGCGCTCTGAAATAGACCATATCATTGCCGAAGAATACAAGCCCCCCAAACCACCGATGGTGATTAGTCCAACCGCTTCTGCAAAAACAGGCGAGACGATTGGCTCTTTTCTTGATTCCAAAACCACAAAACCTGGGCATAAGGAAATCAATAAACTGCTTTTAGGATTATTTGAACCGCCCAAGGATACCGAACCGCAAGGTCTCTTTGATGACCTTGTGGATAAGACCAAAAAAGAAACGGATTACCTTCTATTACTTCTTGAAGAACTGAACAACCTGCCAATGGCATCTGCTATCAAACAGGATGCAAATAAGGTTCTTAAATGGGTCATAGAGGCACTCGGTAGGCATGGTGTTCATAACGCGCTTAATGTTTTCTTACAGATATTAAAAACCGCTGACGAACCGCTCAAAATAGCGGTCTTAAAATCCCTGCCACAGATAAAAATAGACCTTTCTCTCCTTTCTGCGGTGCTACATCAAGTAAGGAGTCAATTAGTAAAAGAAAAGACTTCAGCCGTAAAAACCGGATACATAAATTATTTACATCTATCTAATGATAAAGAATCCCTGCTATTATTTATTGACTGTCTGGATGAAGGAGATGCATCTGTTCGCAAGGCAAGTGCCAACGCTCTTGTTGGAATTTCCCAGAAACTGCCTGCTGATGAGTTGAGAAACCTTGACTTATTGGAGCGATTAAGGACAAAGGCATTACTTAGCCGTCATAAAGAGACGAGGCAGGAAATTATGAATGTCTTGGGACAACTGAAAGACCCTCAGGCCGTGGACACACTAATGGATTTCTTATTGGATGAAAATACAGAGGTCAGGAGCGAAGCCGCAGCGGCGCTTGCTAATATTGTTGACAAAAGAACAACCCAATTTCTTATAGAAAGATTACATTTAGAACAAGACCTCTGGACAAGAATGCAGATTATCGGTGCATTACAGAAGATAAGCGACCCTGTAATCATTCCGGTTATGATTGAACTCTTATTAGATGATGAAGAAAAAATACGACAGTGTGTGGCACGGGCACTTCGTTCTATTACCCCTTGTGCTTTTGGGGAAGACTACGAAAAATGGAAGGAATGGTCAGATAAAGAAGCGGAGCGTCAGAAAAAATAATTATTTTCTTGACATTAATAGATAATTTGTATAATTTCTGTCATAGGAGGGAACTATGTTAAAAAAGATATTTTTAACCATTGTGCTTGGTCTGGTTTTAACAGGGTGTATCGGCTATAATTATAAATGGGAACCTTCATGGACCGATGGATTTGAGCACGAAAGGAAGCACTTCAGGGCATGGATGCAGGATATGGCTGAGATTCACAAATTTATAGACAGGCATCTGTTTAATTTAGACGAAAGAGACCCGACAAGATATTAAGGGTTCCCGGCAATTATTAAAGTAATCTCACCTTTTATTGTCTTACCTGAAACCTCTTGAATTATCTCTTCAATAGTGCCTCTTTTTATTTCCTCATAGAATTTAGTCAATTCGCGAGCGATTACTATCTGACACTCCCCTAAGACTTCTTTTAGTTCAGACAGGGTTTTGGTGAGCCGATACGGCGACTCATATAGAATAACCGTTCTTTGTTCTCTGGCGATTTCCTGTAGCCGTTTTTTTCGTTTGGGGGTCTTTCTGGGTAAGAATCCCTCAAAAACGAATCTGTCAGAAGATAGGCCGGAAACGATAAGCGCCGAAAGACAGGCCGAGGTACCTGGAATTGCTTTTATTATAATGTTACTATCAATACATTTTTTGACTAACTCATAACCAGGGTCTGAAATAATAGGCGTGCCAGCATTGCTGACTAATGCGATATTTTTTCCGGTGAGCAGTTCTTGTACCAAATGTTGACTTCGTTGTTTCTCATTATGCCCAAAATAACTGATTAATGGCTTTTTTATCTGGTAATGATTAAGTAAATTTAAGGTTTGTCTTGTATCCTCGCAGGCGATAATATCAACCTCTTTTAATGTCTTGAGTGCTCGTAGAGTAATGTCCTCTAAGTTACCAATTGGCGTGGCAACAAGATATAAAAAGCCCTTGACCATATAGTAGTGATTAGTAATTAGTGATTAGTGAACCAATCACTACTCACTACTTACTGCTTTCATCAGACGTGATTTTAGACGAGCACCTTTATTCTTATGAATTATTCCTTTATTTACTGCCTTATCAATAAGTTTCTGAACGAGGGTAATCTCTTTAACGATTAATGTCTTTTTATCACCATCTGTTATTGCTGATGTCTCTGGCGAAGAGACAAGTGATTTTATTTTTTTTATCTGGGTTTTTATACGAGATTTGACGCTCTGATTACGGAGCCGCCTTTTGAGATTTTGCCGCACTCTTTTTTGTGCCGACAAAGTATGTGCCATTCTGCCACTCCTTACTTTTTGGTCAATTTTGACTTCACGGTTAAGACACCTGTTGCAGAAGATGCTATCTTTTTCTCATCCCGAATAATAATAGGGTGCGATAAAGTAAATGGACCTGATATCTCCAGCTCAACTTCCGCAGATGTGCCAACTGATGTTTTAGCAAAGCCAATCAAATCCGCACTGAACATAGTATTATCTTTTCTTTGCTGTTGTATCTTGATGGTTACTAATAATCTTGCGGATAATTCTTGTTCTGGTGAGAATGCTATTTCCTCGCAGACAACCTCACCCTTTACAAGACAGGTCTTTTCGTCAAAATGTTCCTTAAAAATGACCCTTGCTAAATCTTTTTGTTTTACAGGATAAACTGTTCCTTGCGAAATGGGGGTTTCTGCGGAAGGTAAAATCGGATAAAACCAATTAAACGAATTTAGATATGAATAATCATCGCTAATAATAATTGCTTCTTTTGGTGCTATCTTTTCATAAGAAATAATCCGGTAATTTCTCGTCTCCAGTGCAATTGTTTTTCCCTCTAAAGAGGTATTTGTTATCTTTTTGCCGACATCAGGCATATTAGACCTTATAACAGATGCTAAATATTGTCTCTCAGTCTTAAAATTCATCTGGTCAGACGTGATTAAGACAATTTTATCAGTATAAGAATGACGG
>JAGUXD010000146.1 GCA_020062035.1 Candidatus Brocadiia bacterium
AAAGCAGAGGTAAAAGGGGTAAAAAAGGTAAGCATTATGTTGACGAGAGGAGTCTATGCTTTACAAGATATGGGAAAACATTTTTCAGCAGACCCTAATATACTTTCCTATACTGTCAAGAAAAAGGGTAGTTAGATTTTTCGGCTGATTGCTTTTTTTACGGTGGTAACAATGTCTTTTGAAGTGAGGTGATATTCTTTAAGGAGTTCTTCTGGCTCGCCTGATTGTCCAAAGCGGTCTTTGATTGCAATCATTTCTACAGGGACTGGATAGTTCTGGGATAGAATTTCTGAAACGCTACTGCCAAGTCCGCCTATCTGGAGATGCTCTTCTGCTGTTACAACTGCACCTGTTTTCTCTGCTAAAGAAATGATGGTCCCCGTATCAATTGGTTTTATGCTATAGCAATTAAGTACTGTAATTTTAATGTTTTCTTTCGCAAGAAGTTCGGATGCTTGAAGGGCCGAAGACACCATAATTCCGCAGGCAATTACTGTAGCATCTGTTCCTTCTCTCAAGATATTGGATTTACCTATGATAAATGTGTCCTGTGGTTTTGTAATAACAGGTAGTTTCAGACGGGCTAATCTGATATAGACAGGTCCTTGATGTTCCGCGGCGGAAAATATTGCTTTTGGTGTTTCTATGGCATCCACCGGGACTAAAACCGTCATACCCGGAATGACGCGCATCAGTGCAATATCTTCTATACCCTGATGTGATGAGCCGTCTGGTCCGACCGATATCCCACCGTGTGTCGCAATAATTTTTACATTAAGATTGCTATATGCGATAGTATTTCTAATCTGTTCCCAGGCGCGGCCTGATGCGAAGATAGCAAAGGTAGTTGCAAAGGCAATTTTACCGGAGACCGCGAGCCCTGCCGCGGTATTCATCATATTGGCTTCGGCAATGCCCATATTGAAGAACCGTTGTGGAAAGACCTTGGCAAACTCATCGGCTTTTGTTGAGCCGGATAAATCAGCCGAGAGAACAACGACATTCGAATTTTTCCTGCCTAATTCCACAATCGCATTCCCAGATGCCTCACGCGTGCATTTGAGTTCCATATAGTTTATGATAATTCCTTTAAGGCAATTTCTGCCTGTTGAGGCGTAGGCGCCTTGCCGTGCCATTCATATTGATTTTCCATAAAAGAGACACCCTTGCCCTTGACAGTGCGGGCAATAATGATTGTCGGTTTGTTTTTAACATCTTCTGCTTTATCTAATGCCTCTATAATTTCCTTAAAATTGTGGCCGTCTATATTGATAACATTCCAGCCAAATGCAATCCATTTTTCTGATAAAGGCAAAGGAGACATTACCTTTTCAATAGGACCATCAATCTGAAAGCCATTATAATCCAAAATAGCGCAGAGATTATTTAGTTTATAATGTGCAGAAGCCATTGCGGCTTCCCAGACCTGCCCTTCCTGACTTTCGCCATCGCCGAGTAAAACATAGACCCTATAGTTTTTCTTATCCAACTTACCAGATAAGGCAATTCCATTAGCCACAGAAAGCCCTTGGCCAAGTGAGCCGCTGGACATCTCAACCCCGGGAGTTTTTTGCATATCAGGGTGGCCCTGTAAGGGGCTTCCTAATTTGCGTAATGTCCAGAGTGTTTCTTGTGTGAAATAGCCCGCTTCGGATAATGTTGCATACCAGACAGGAGCGGCGTGCCCCTTGGACATTAAAAAGCGGTCACGGTCTTCCCATTTTGGATTGGCAGGATTATGACTGAGTTTGTGAAAATACAGAGAGACAAGTATTTCTACTGAAGAAAGAGAGCCGCCGGGATGACCGGAACCGGCAAGGGCGAGCATTTTGATGATATGCTGACGGATAGTTTTGGCTTTTGCCTTGAGTGTTTCTATTTTATCATCAGAAAGAACAGGCATAAAACCTATAAACTCAAAACCGGGAAAACTAATTTGGGCAGGGCCGGACTCGAACCGGCGACTCCTGGATTTTCAGTCCAGAGCTCTACCACTGAGCTACCTGCCCGGACAGTATATCAGCCCATCAGGTATTAATTATTTAACAACTCTATTGATTTTAGTGCTGTCTTAATGCAATGTGCTTCTGCTTGTTTCTTAAGTTGCTCATTGATAATTTTATATTTATATCTATCCACGAATACAGTGCAGATACTGCCTGCCCGATAATTTTTCAGTTGCGCCAATGTTAAAAGAGTACTTGTTTCCATCTCAAAATTAAGAATCCCCATCATTCTAAAATATTTGGTAATATCCGAAGTAATGAGAGGGAAGCCATTTATCTGTCTGCCCTGTGCACCGTAAAACCCGGGTGCTGTCGCAGTAAGCCCGATGTGATATTTTATTTTTAGTTCCTCAGCAGATTTTTTAAGAGCCAGAAGCACTTCATAATGAGCCACCGCTGGATAACCCTCTGGAACAAAAAACAAAGAGGTATTTTCCAGTCGTAATGCCCCGGAGGAGATTATTAAATCACCTAATGAGGTATATTTTTGCAGGCCTCCACAGGAGCCGACCCGGATGACTGTAAGGTTTTTAGCAATCTGGGAAAGTTCAATTAAAGCGATTTCAATATTAGCCGGTCCTATACCGGTCGCCATTACTGAAACAGGTATTTTTTTATAAGTTCCCGTATAAGTAACAAATTCCCGGTTTTGTTTTCTCAATTTAATCCGGTCAAAGAATTTAGATATTTTTTCGGCTCTAACATAATCGCCGCAGAGTAAAACATTGTGGGCAATTTCACCTCGTTTTAACGCAATATGATATTGTTTTGTCATAGTTATACCTTTCTAAACAATATTAGAATTTATAAAATAATGAAGTGTCATATTAGACAAATTATTATTCAGTTGGTCAACCAAAAATAAAAATTTATTTTATCTAACGCGGATTAAATTATTTTTATCAACATTAAGATTTCTTAATAATGGTGTAATTTCTCTGATAAATCTTTTACTATCCAACGGATAACCGCTGGTGGGCTTAAGCGAAGGAATAAACGAACGGAAAAACCCATTTAATTTGAGCATTGAAAGTTCTCTGTAATATTTGGAAAAAATAGAAGATAACGCAATACTGAAATCAGAGGCATCACCGTCCTTAATAAAACTAATTCCAATC
>JAGUXD010000114.1 GCA_020062035.1 Candidatus Brocadiia bacterium
GTACCAATGATTACTTTCTTAGCGCTGACTGCCGGAGATGAATAAACCATCTGTTCTAATTCTGTTTTCCAGATTGGTGTAATTGGGTTTGTAATATCAATGGCAATGACCTTCTGATTAGGATAGCCAGAACCGATGAACAGGACATCATTTGATATTACTGGAGATGATTTTTCTTCTACTCCGCCGGAATAATAATTCCAGAGAGGTGCTCCATCACTAAGCCGCAGGCAATAGACCTTGTTACCAGAAGGGATATAAACCCTGCCTTTATAAATAGCTGCTGAACTAATGACCTTTGCCTCTGTTTGAAATATCCATAAAGGTGATTTATCTATTTCTCTTATCGCCCTGATTTTGCCATCACTACAACCAAAGACAATAATACCATCCGAGACCGCTGGGGTGGACACTATCTCTGAATTACCCTCATATTTCCATATCAGTGAGAAGGTATCGGATAGTTTTTCTGTTGTCTCTCTGGTCCTCTGGGCATCGCGGCCTGATGAGGTCCAATCCTCTGCGTAAATTATCACCGCCCCACGAAAGACGCTGACACAGAGAACACAGAGAATAAATATAATTCTTAATATTCTCATAGTTTCGGTTTAATCCTGTAAATAATATACCTCACCGGTACTGGTCGCGATAAGCAATCGACTATTATCACAATCATAGCCAAAATCGCCTATCTTTCCTTGTCCTAATGAATATGTCTTTGTAACCGCCTTTGTGGCTTCGTCAATAACAAATACCTTTCCGTCATTGTTGCCAACATATATTCTTCCGCCATTTCCCACAATCGGTGCTGATTCTATGGGAGCACCTCCACCAAGTAGTATCGGATAAGGTCCGTTACCGGGGTCATAATGTGAGCCGTCAGAATTACGGTTATAGAGATAACCGCCCATATCAGCATAAATAATCCTGACGGTTGGCATAGGAAGAAGATAATTTACATACGCCATTGCGGTAATAGAATAAGTAAGTCCTGCAGCCGGGAAGCCACTCAAATTACTAAAAGCAGAAGGCGAAAATGGCTTAACACCATGCATCAAACCGTCATAATCACCGACATGAAGAGCCCTATATTCTCCGGCCCAGTCCGCATAGACAATCGTGGCACGAACATTATTACCCGGCGTATTATTTTGTATATCAATGGTTTTAGCATAGACATTCACCCGATATATTACAGGGGTCGGCATATCCGAACCGATAAAGAGATAGATAACCCCGCTGTTTATTGCCCAGGAAGGCGTGGCAGAGACCCGTGAAACAACACCAATCGCAAATAATTGGGTTACTGAAGAAATTACATACGCATATATCCTCGCCTGAGAGCCATCCATTCCTCCGAAATATAGATTTACCCCGTCAGAAATCACCGCGGTAGTAATTTCACTGCACACTTTCATCGGGAAACCGCTGCTCAAGACCAATTTACTACCGTTATCAATCAACCTGAAAAGGTATCCTGCGCTTGTCCCGAAATAGACCGTATGAATCTCGTCTTCAGTGTAGTACCACGGAACATAAATAATATCACCATATTTCTGCCTGACTTCATAATAATATTTCTGGTTACCATTTTCATCAAGGACATAAAGCCGGTCAGATGTATTAGAACCCGAAATGTCTCTGGAAACAACATAAGTAGAATAGTAGTTGCCGGTGTCCAAGTCAAAGGCAGGGACAGGAAATCCCTGAATACTACCTATGTCAATCGCTGACTTGTATACCCAGAGAACCACTGCACCACCTGTATCTGAAATACCATCATTATTAGCATCATCATCATAATCCTTATCCTCGCCTGCACCTGGACCAGCGCCATATGTCTCAAACCTGAGAACAGAAGCAGAGCCGGTCGCAGATACATTATAATTTCCTGTACTAATGCTATCAAAATAACAACCGGGAAAATCACGATTAAGACCCGCCACAGCACTGGTAATGAAACAACCACCCGAACCGGGATGTTCAAAGAACTTGATGTTGTTAAGATTATTAATCACTGCCCCAGTTTGGATATTCAATCCAGCCGTAGTCATAGAAGTCAATGAACAATAAGATAGGTCTATCTGTCCGCTGATATTAAACGAGAATCTATCAGTGCCGGGATTTGGTGTAATAATTGACGAATTATATGCCTTAAGTCTACCGCTGGAATTGACCACTAAATTAGCACCCGAGCCGAGAGTAATTACGCCGCCATCTGTCCGCAAACTACCTGTTATTGTAGCACTGTGCGGTGAGACCGTTAACGAACCGCCAGAGGCAATAATCAGACCCCAGCCCGATGGAATAACACCATCACTACTTCTGACCACAACATTATAAAAACTATTTGCGGCATTGCTGGTAGTTATCATCTGTGTCCCGCCTTCAAAATAGACCGTTGATGTGCCGGCAGAAAAGGTCACCACGCCCCATCTACCTGTCAGAGAAACACTCGCCGAACCTGTGCAGGTAAGCACCTCAATATTAAAATCACCGGGCACAGTTATGGCTGAAGTTAATTCCAGAACTATCGCGGCTGGACCACTGGCTAAAATACTATCCGCAACAATCCAGATAATATCGGTATTAGTGCCGGATGATTCATACAGGTCACCACCGCCCGCCCCTGACCAGTTGCTAAAATAAATAACCGTAGAACCGAATGTCGCGGTACAAACCACATTATTGCCACTGGCACCGAAACTATTATCAAAAGAACAACCGTCATAATTTCCCACATAACTACCTGAAATCCATCCGATATAAAGATGCCG
Source organism: Candidatus Brocadiia bacterium (assembly GCA_020062035.1). Taxonomy (GTDB): domain Bacteria; phylum Planctomycetota; class MHYJ01; order JACQXL01; family JACQXL01; genus JAGUXD01. Next base: position 2,778 of record JAGUXD010000114.1, read on the forward strand.
TGTGTCATCCGCAACATCCTGAAACTCAACATTATCCAAATCACTCGTTTTATCAGCCGAGTCAGTGAGATTCAATCCATTAGTGGTTCCTGCAATGATTAAGCCATTAGCAAATATTCTACCGTTCACAGTAAAAGAATACCGTGAGCCGACCGCGGTTGAGGTAATCACAGGCTTAAGATTAGGTGAAGACCAGGTCGTGCTTAATATTCCGTTAATTTCTATCGCGGTATTATTAGCCATTCTTATCTCCGGACGTAATGTTGCATCGCTATTCATCCATACAGACCCTCCTGCCAGCACATTCAGGTCACCATTACATACCAGATTGGACAATCCTGAATTAAGTGTGCCTGAAACAGTAGTGGTTGACCCGACACTATGTGTAAAATTATTACCCAAATTCAATACCGCATCCTCGGTTATAGTTAAAGCTTGAGTTATTTCTAATCCAGCCGCAGGCGAATCCGTTATTGTTACATTTATACTTATAATCAGATTATAAAAGGTCTTATTACTATTAGTAGAAACAATATTTACGACCTCGTCGCCTTGTCCGGAAAAGAGGACAGTGGAGGACCCGGGAGTAAAGTTTGCAATACCCCAATCGCCGGATAAAGAAACATTACTAAAGCCGGACGAAGAAAGAGTGCCCGTGCCTGTGATAGCACCTGTAACCGTAATGGCTGAAATTGTCTCAAGAATTACCTCTGCGCTGCCGTTTATGCTCAAACCATCTGAGCCGTGAATGTAATTCACCATCCCGCTAAAGCAGGACAAGACCAGAACACAAAGAATAATTCTAACCCTGAACTTCATATAATAAACCTACAAAAAATCCTTATCCATGTCAAGTATTTAATTACTGAACTCTTGCGAAAATAGTTTTAAGAAACCAGTGCTAAATTCTCATAAATCTGTGTTGCTTCCCATTGGTCTTTGACCTTTTGCCTAATCCAATCTACAAGATTTTTCAGACTATCACGAGCCACCTTCA
>JAGUXD010000101.1 GCA_020062035.1 Candidatus Brocadiia bacterium
CTCCTTTCAATCTTCCTATAAGATATCGGACATCCGCCTTCTTATTTTGAGTAATTTCCTCCTATTTTTCTTGCCTTAACCCATAAAATTTGCCAAACTTAAGAATCTTGTTAACCGTGCATACACCCGCAGTAAAAAGGGTGATGGGTTTCCCGATGGGCATCAGGACTGGTCTCATTATAACAAGAAAGGAGATGCTTATGCGATTTAATTTATCTCAAAAAACCTTTTTCAATATACTCTTGATAATAACAATACTGGTGCTTTCATTCCTGATATGCAGAAGAATTATTGAAGGAAAAGGTATCTATCTAAATTCCGTTGTCTTATCGTCTCCTACCAGAGACCAATCAAATGTCCAGAAACAGATTAAGGAATTAGGGGATATTTATCAACTTGTAAAAGATAATTTTGTAGTTGAGCCAAACAGGGAATTCTTGTTTGAGAATGCTATCAAAGGAATGGTCTCGTCTCTTGACCCTTACAGCGAGTATATGAATGCAGATGAATATAATGAATTTATAATTTCTACTAAAGGTGAGTTTGGCGGTATCGGCGTAGAGATTACTATAGAAGATGGTTTTATCACCGTAATCGCACCTTTAGAGGATACCCCGGCTTTCAGAGCAGGAGTTATGCCCGGTGATAAGATATTAAAAGTAGATAGCGTCTCAACCGAAGGGATGTCCACTTCTGATTGTGCAAGACGGGTTCGTGGTAAGCCCGGCACATCGGTCTCGCTCAAAATACTACATAAGAACGATGATACCCCTATAGATATTACTCTGGTGAGAGAGGTTATCAGGATGAAAAGCGTTAAAGATGCTAAAGTAATAAATGAAAAATATAATATCGGCTATGTGAGAATCACCGCCTTTCAGGAAGACACCGCAGAGTTATTAAGAGAGGCATTAAAACAATTAGAAAACCAGAAAATCAGGTCATTGATTATAGACCTCCGGTTTAATAGCGGCGGGCTTTTAGAATCAGCGGTAAAGATTACTAACTTTTTTGTTGTCTCAGGCACAATCGTTTCTATCAAGGGCAGAAAGATTGACGAAACAAGAAAAGCCGAGGTATCAGAATCAATAATGCCTTCTGTAAAACTTGTCATTCTGGTTAATGGAAGTAGTGCCAGTGCATCAGAGATTGTTGCAGGGACATTGCAGGATTATCAACTTGCCACACTTATCGGCTCTCGCACTTATGGTAAAGGTTCGGTCCAGTCGGTCTTTACTATAAAAGATAACTCTAAAAATATTAAGGGAGCATTAAGATTAACCACGGCTCGTTATTACACACCATCCGGTAGATGCCTTGAACGGGACAAGAGTGTAAAAAATTATGGCTTAGAGCCTGATATTATTGTGGAGATGGCACCTTCAGAAGAAACTCAATTACTTAAGGCAAGATTATTGGCGAGGGGCGCCGAGACGGATGATGAGACCGATGATTTTATAGATGTCCAACTGGAACGAGCAATCCAATTCCTCTCTGAGAAATAACCAAACAGGAACAGGGATTTTAGCATAGAGCATATAGCAAAAATGAAAAGGCGGAGATTTATTTGCCTTGGTATTGAGACCTCCTGTGACGAGACCGCTATCGGTCTTGTCAAAAATGGTAGAGAAATTATCGCTGATGTGGTTCTTTCGCAGGTTGACCTGCACAGGGTTTATGGTGGAGTGGTGCCTGAGATTGCCTGTCGGGCGCATATTGAGTCCATCCTGCCAATCCTGATAAAAACCCTGAAAGATGCCCGTATTAAGTTATCAGATATTAGTGCTGTAGGAGTTAGCAATCGTCCAGGCCTTATTGGCGCATTATTAGTGGGTTTATCTGTTGCTAAAACACTTGCCTGGTTATTAAATAAGCCACTTATTGCAGTAAATCATATTCAGGCACATTTATATGTAAATAATCTGGTAGATGAACTTACTTATCCTTATATCGGATTGGTTGTTTCAGGCGGACATACTACTTTATTCTGGGTAAAGTCGCCTACTTATTATAAGACGATTGGCAGAACCAGAGACGATGCATCTGGTGAGGCATTTGATAAAGTAGCAAAGATATTGGAATTGGGTTATCCGGGTGGCCCGATTATTGAAATAACTGCGCAAAAAGGTAATCAGTCTGCCATTAAGTTTCCGAGGGGTTTAGTATCAGATGGGTCTTTAGATTTTAGTTTCAGCGGATTAAAGACAGCGGTCTTGTATTATTGTAAGGGACAGAACGCCTCTTCTAAAAGCCCACTTAAAAATGGCTTGAATATCCCTGACATCTGTGCAAGTTTTCAGGAAGCGGTTGTAGATACATTGGCGAAAAAGACCCTCCAGGCAGTAAGGAAGAAAAATGCAATGGCAGTTGTTTTAGGTGGCGGTGTTGTCTGTAATGAAGCATTAAGAAAGAGGTTCCGGGATGTCTGCGCAAAGGCAGGTATTAAACTCTATTTACCGCTGAAGAAGCTCTGTACTGATAATGCAGTAATGGTTGCCGCAATGACGTATGAAAAGTTCAAGGAGTTCAAGAGTTTCCAGAAGAGTTTATATCTTGATGCATACTCAACAGCGGAGTAGGTAATTTTAGTGTAAAACTACAGGTTCTGGCATCTGAACAAGATA
>JAGUXD010000044.1 GCA_020062035.1 Candidatus Brocadiia bacterium
AATGGTAGAGTAGCCGGCTGTTAACCGGTTGGTTGTAGGTTCGAGTCCTACGCGGGGAGCCATCTTTAGTCTGGCGGAACTAATATTTTATATAAAACCCTTTACTTTGAAACGGTTCAATATCTTTTAGTTCTTCCCATTTTATATCTACATTAGTTACCTCTGCCGAGAGCGGTCCGTGATGGCACCAGTTAATCATTTTTTCTACTTTAGTTTTATCGCCTTGAAAAACGGCCTCCACTCGACCTGAGGGTAGATTTTTTACCCAGCCGGCTAACCCAAGCGCAAGGGCTTTTTGTTTGGTATGGGCGCGAAAAAAGACGCCTTGCACCTGCCCTGAAATCCAGAGATGAACTTGAACTATATTATTCACCCCGTTAGAGATGTTGTTTGAATCAGTGCTTGTATCCATAAACGAACTACCTTTCCTACTTAAGAATCGCTTTACTCATCTGTCAGGACTGGCGTCCCCCGATAATTGACATTGTAGGATGCCCTATCTCTAACGGAGCGAGTTTTCCTGTCCGCCAAAGGCGGATACCCATTTTTCTACGGCGCCAGGGTTGCCATTAAGCCCAACAAACTTTTCTCTGGGTTCTCCTTCGTCATATTTAGTATCTCTAACAGGGATAGATAATTCTCTGATAAACTTACTTACTGATATAATTTCAATACCGGTAGGGCGGGACTTTTTGAGTGTATCTGCTAAACTCTTATCAGAAGTTACTACCTTGATACTTTCCCTTGGCCGGGCAGAAATAAGTTGAAATATTACCTCATCTGCTGTAGAGCCACGACCAGAAAAAACAATCTCTATTTGAGGACTTTCTTTTTGATGAGATTGTCCTGCTGGTGCTGGACTTTTATTACCATCAAAGACAACGATTATCTGGTATTTCTTAGACGCCATATAGGTTTTAAGTTTAGAGATGAGATTTTCACGGGTTTTTAATAGGAAATCCTTTGATTTGAAGTTTATTTTATCTGTCTTTAAAGAACTTTGAGGATAAAATAATCCAGCAAAAATGAGGTTATAACCATCAATAATTAAAAGCATCTTAAAATCAGCGTTTACTCTATCACGATGATACAGCAGGACAGACCATCCGGTGAGGAATGGGTTAAATCAACTTTAGAATTTTAGAGAACACATCGTGGACAGTAACCCAGGTAATTAACGATAATAAAAGAAACAAACCAATATATTGTGCAATTGCTTGAACCTTGATATTTACTGGTGAGCCCTTAAATTTCTCAATCAAACAGAATAAAATACCGCCCCCATCTAAAATAGGTATTGGCAGAAGATTTAGAATTGCTAAATTAACGCTGATAAGTGCCAAGAGCCATAAAAAGTTGCTTAAGCCTTCACGCGCCATAACATAAGTAATCTGGATTATCCCCACAGGGCCGGTTAAACCAGATAATGGCTCCTCGCCTATTATTAGTTTTTCCATTATCTGAAAGGTCAAGACCACAAGGTCTAATACCTCTGTGGTTCCTGCCTGTATGGCGGCTAAAAGAGGAAATTTTACTGTTACTGTTTCATACTTGAATTCTATTCCTAACTCGCCGATTTGCTCTATCTTCTTAGGAATAACTTTGACTGTTTTAGTAACAGGTTCAGCCGAGTTTTCATCCCTGCCTGAGATAAGGCTCAGACGAGCAGATATTATGGTAACCTCTATCTCAGAATCTTTTGTCTCTTTTACAATCTCTTTTAATTGCATTAGATTAATGATGTCCCTTTCTATGAGTTTTCCTTTCTTTGTCCATCCGCTTGCTTTTATAATTTTATTCCCATAAGAAAACTCGGCATCTGATAAAGGAGAATTTGTTTTTACTTCACCTATTTCATTACTGCCAGATGGTGTTACTCCAATGAATCCCTTTCCGCTGTGCTCAGAACCAACAAGGAGATGTAAAAAGATGGTTTCCTCTGTCCCGGTTAAATTCTTTCTTAATACAGTCAGTTTTATACCCTTGCCGGCAGATGCTTTTATAACATCCGTAAATTTATTCCAAGACCTTATCGGTATATTATCTATGGCAATTATCCGGTCCTGTTTTTGAAGACCGCCAGAGGCACCTGGCGAGTCTTTTCTTACCTCTCCTATTATTGCTGGTATAATACCATCTATTTCTAAATCATAATCATCTGGCTCCTTTAATCTTTTTGCGGTAGGGGTGACTGACATAATTTGTTCAGTATTTCCTCTGCAGATTTTTATTTCTGTTGGCAATGAGGGTCTCTTATGAATAATGTAAGAAATATCATTGGCTGAGGAAACAAACTCGCCAGCAACCATAATAATTCTGTCATTTTTTTTAAGACCCGCTTTTTCTGCCGCCGAACCGTGGTTGACTTTTTTAACTATATTATTCGGCGGTAAAACCCCCATACCCTGCGAACCCTGTGCTATAATATCTATAATAACCTCTTTTCCGTTTCTATTCACTTTAAGTTTAAGAGGCGTTCCCTTAGGACAACGAATAACCTCACGGCGATAGTCATTATTGCTTCTAACCGGATATTCAATATCTTTTTCAGGATTAATGATAGATAAGATAATGTCACCTTTTTGAAGGGAACTATGCCATTCGCTTGAGCCATGAGCCATCTCGCCGACAAGAGGTGAGTAAAAGTTTATTCCTATCAGATAACTTATAACACACAGCGGAAAGGCAATCAGAAAATTCATCAGGGCACCGCTTGTAAATATCTTTACCCTTGTTAAAGGAGGTTTAGAAAGAAATTCATCATCCCTGGAAGGCTTTGCTGGAGTGGATTCAGATATATGTTCACCTGCTAATTTAACAAAACCGCCTAATGGGACTAAAGCGATTCTATATTCGGTATCGCCCTTTTTTCTTTTCCATAGAGCAGGTCCAAAGCCGATAGAAAAGACCTCTACTTTTACTGCGTATCTACGAGCAGCGATAAAATGCCCAAGTTCATGGACAAAAATCACTATCGCAATCCCAGCAATAACCAGCAAGACGCCCTGTGTAGAGCCAAATATTTCTATCATTTATAATGTTCCCTATCACATTCGCCGAGCCAGCGAGATATGAGACTGCTCAACGGTCAGCCGTGCCCAACGGTCCGCTTTCTTTATATTGTCCATCGTTAATCTAAGGGGCTTATGCTTCCTGAGGACATAACTAACTAATTTACTGATTTCTGTAAAGGAAATCTTTTTATTTAAGAATAATTTTACTGCTTCTTCATTAGTCGCATTAAGGACCGCACCTGTTGTTTTGCCTCTGCGAATTACTTCGTAGCCCAGTAATAAAGCAGGGAATCTTTTCGTATCCGGCTCAATAAAAGTAAGTGATAATTTCTTAATATGAGAAAAATCAATCGGTTTTACAACCGATGGCGCTCTCTCAGGATAGGTCAAAGCATATTGGATAGGTAATCTCATATCCGGCGGGTTCATCTGTGCAATGACCGAGCCGTCTATAAATTCTACCATCGCATGCACAATAGATTGCGGATGAATAACCACCTTTATTTTATCAGCCGGAACCCCAAACAGATAATGTGCCTCAATAATTTCTAACGCCTTATTCATCAATGTTGCAGAGTCAATCGTGATTTTAGAGCCCATTTTGTAGGTAGGATGTTCAAGGGCAGAAGCGGGTGTTACCCTGGAAAGTTTTTCCCCTGCTAAATTATAAAATGGACCTCCTGAAGCAGTCAGAACCACTTTTTTTATCTGCGCGATATCCCTGTCGCATTGATTAAATATCTGGAATAGACCGCTATGTTCACTATCAATCGGAATAACCTTCTTAAAACCAGGCAATCTCCTGAGTAATCCACCAGACATTACTAAAGATTCTTTATTAGCCAGGGCGACTATTTTATTTGACTGAATCGCCCAGAGCGTCGGATATAACCCCTCGGCACCGGAGATAGCAGAGACAACAATATCCACATCAGGCGAATACACAAGTTTTCTTATTTCATTCTCGCCATACAGCACGATGGTATTATTTTTACCAGATAATTTTCTTTTTAGTATGTCATAAGCAGTATAATCGCTCATTATTGTTAGGCTGGGTTTAAATTGCCTGATTTGTTTAAGGATTACCTGCCAGTTAGAATTACTCACCAATGCCTTGATACGAAAGCGATATTGGTGATGTGGGTTTTTATTGAGGTTTGCAACTACCGATAAAGTATTCTGTCCAATAGAACCGGATGCTCCAAGTATAACAACATTTTGGGATTTCATACTATTACCTGATACACTTTTATTTCTTTCTCTTTACCTTTAAGTTGAATTAGTCCGAGGTCTTTTACAGGGATGCCGTATGGTTTGATAGATTGATAGGTCTGTTCACCGATAACTATCTGATTCGTCTCGCCAAATTTACTAATACGACTTGCAATGTTGACCGTATCACCTAAGACAGTATATTCTATGCGTTTTTTAGAGCCGATATTTCCGGCAACTACCATTCCGCTATTTACACCAATGCGGACATTATAGCGTAGGATATCGTCCCCTTTTTGAGAGATGACCGATTGGATGATTTTCATTGCGCATCTTGTTGCATTAATAGCGTGTTCAGGCTGGTCAAATGGTGCGCCGAATATCGCCATAATCTCATCTCCGATATACTTATTGACGCTTCCTTTATGCTCAAAAATAATCTGGGTTGAGTTTTCAAAGAACTCATTCAACATCTGGGCTATCCGGGAAGGCGAATTCTTCTCGGATAAGGTAGTAAAGTTCTGAATATCCGCAAATAAAACCGTTATATCTCTCTCATCAACCACAAAATCAACGCCGCCCCTGGAAACAATCATCTCAACCACATCAGGCGAATGGAAACGTTCTAAATTGCCCCTTAACAATGCTTCTTTATTGAGTTCATTAAAAAGTTCGTCCTGTTTAATCCTAATCGCAACCTGATTGGCAAACGCACCTAATAAATCAATATCATCGGATGTAAAACAATGTGATTGGAGAAGGTTATCAATATAGATGACGCCTAAAACATCCTGTTTTTCCCAGAGCGGAACACAGAGTGCTGAACGGATATGTTGTTGGACAATGGACATTCCGGCAGAAAATCGCTCATCTGCCATCGCATCAGTTGTGATTATAGAAACCTTATCCTGAACTACTTTATTTACAATAGTTTGTGATACCTTTAGATGCTCTTTCAGGTTTCCTTGTACCCGGTCGCGGGAAAGTTGCGGAACTAAAGAACCTGTCTTTTTATCAATAAGCATTATTATCCCGCGGTCTGCCTTAATAAAATCAAAGATAGAATACATCGTAATATCTAAAACCTCCTCTAGAGTCGTTGCAGAGGTAACTGCTTTACCTAATTGATACAAGATAAAAAATTTCTTACTATCTTTGCTTTCTTCTAACCTTAAACTAAAAGGTGCAGCGGCAAGGGATTCTCCTGCCTTTTGCATCTCTTTGATATTCAGCCGATATTCCAGAGGAATCTCGTTTATCTTTCTGACGATATCGCCACTGGCATAGGTAACTTGAGGAGTATGCTCAAAGAGCAAGATGGTTTGTCCTATTGTAATCTCGTCATTATTCTTCAAAAACGCAGAAGTTATTTTATTATTATTAAGAAATGTTCCATCAGCACTTTTTAAATCATTAATTATAAAGTGTTCCCCTTGCTTTTGTATCTCACAGTGATTACGGGAAGATAGCTTATCAGAAATTTCCACATCAGCCCCTACTCCTCTGCCGATAACGACTCTTGGCTTGGTGATTTGGAATTCCTTTATTATCTGGTTATTTTTCTTTACTATTAAAACTGCCATATATTTTTGTTTTGCTCGTTGTTAGCCCCTGATATATATCAGGGTTAATTTTTTGTATTATAACATCTCCGCCAGAGGCGGACAAGTAAAAACAGAAAAGTCAAATATCCTTTCTATTTTTTACCAGAAGCATTTTTTAGAGTATAGAAAAGTATTGACAACAACATTGTAATTAATTATTAGTTATTAGTTATGAATTATAAATTATTCCTTTTTACTTTATTAAACATTTGTTTATCATTTTCTGTCTGCACGCGGTCAACGGGTTTGTATGATATCAAGTCAGCGATGAGCGATAAAAATATTTTTTCACAACGACTATCCAGAAAAGTCAAAGAGGTTGGAATGCTTTCTTTTAAGATGATAAAGTTATCAGATGGAACTATCATCGGTTACTTAGAAGAAACCGAAAATATTATAGATACATCGTATGCCAAAGAAAGTAAACAGACCCAAAAACTCTATTATGTTTATGATATAGATTTTAATAAAACAGGATTTATTACAGAGCATGGAACAGTTTCAGTGTATAAATATACTAGTCAAGGCAGTGTTATTCAAATAGCCCACGGTGAGGTTTATACGCTTGAGGCGAGCGTTAAAAAACTCCTTTCTTACCCCTTAACCAAGGCAATTTATTGGGAAGATTTTGAGCCGGCACCACCCTGGAGCCAAAGGCATTAGTCCCGCTTCAGCAGGATTCTATGCTAATATCTGACGGGCAATGATAAGCCGTTGAATTTCTGATGTACCCTCGCCTATCTCACAGAGTTTGGCATCACGATAATACCTTTCTACCTCATATTCAGTAGTATAACCGTATCCGCCAAGTATCTGGATAGCGTTTTTAGTTGTCTTCATTGCTACTTCTGATGCGAATAATTTAGCCATAGAAGATTCCTTAATGAAGGGAAGATTTTTACCGGCCTTTTCTGCAGCATCATAGACCAGAAACCGTGCCGCGGTGATTTCGGTCTGCATATCCGCTAAGATATTCTGAATTGCTTGGAATGTGCAAATAGTCTGTCCAAATTGTTTTCTTTCCTTGGAATAAGAAAGTGCCTTATCAAAGGCGCCCTGTGCCAAGCCGAGCGATAATGCGCCGATAGAAATCCGTCCCTCATCAAGAATACGCATCAAATACTTAAATCCCTCAAATTCCCTCCCTAACAGATTCTCTCTCGGAATAAAACATTCCTCAAAGACCAATTCTCCAGTATCCGATGCCCGAAGTCCTAATTTATCTTCGGCTTTGGTATTAGAAAATCCACGGGTTCCTCTCTCTACAATAAACAGCGCGATGGACTGATTTTCTTGGGGTGGACTATCCTGAGAAATAAGTTTTGCCGCAATGACTAAAATATCAGCAATATTTGCATTAGTGATAAGGATTTTCGTACCGTTTAAGATGAAACCGTCCTTGGTTTCTCTGGCAGTGGTTTTGATATTGTGGACATCAGAACCGGCTTCAGGTTCAGTAATACCTAATGCGCCGATTTTCTCGCCTCTGGCAAGTGCTGTAAGATATTTTTGCTTTTGTTCCTCGCTTCCGAATAGATAGATTGGATTAGAACCCAGAGAAATATGAGCAGCTAAAGTGATAGAAGTAGAACCGCAGGCACGGGCTAATTCTTCTACCGCGATGATATAACTTAATTTATCAGCACCGGCACCGCCGTATTTTTCAGGGAAAGGGATGCCCATTAAACCTAATTCCATCATTTTGTGGATATTATCCCAGGGAAACTCTGCGGTTTTATCGTATGCCTTAGCGCGCGGGGCTACAAATTCACGGGCAAACTCGCGCACAGTCTCTTGAAGCAATTTTTGTTCTTCTGATAATATAATCATCTTAATAAAAATAGAAAAACAAAATAGAAAAGTCAAGAAATCAACAACTCAAAAGCAAAATATTTCCGTTACGAAATAGACCCTTTCCAGGTACCCCTACCTTTACGCACGGCAGGCGGGAACCCTATACTTAGGGCATACTGAAAAAGTCTATTCGTTTAATAAGATACAAAATCATTTTTCAGCAGACCTTAAAATATATTATAACAATTGTTCGCCTTAACAAACTATGACAAAACATCAAGAAACTGTCAGATTTATCTGCACCTTCTGTGGGGCACAGGAAGATATCCCTAAAGGTGTTGTTGACCAAATGGACGCAGCAG
>JAGUXD010000105.1 GCA_020062035.1 Candidatus Brocadiia bacterium
AAAAGAACCTCGCCTTGAATCTCTAATCTCCCCTCGGAAGTAACGAAGATATCTTCTCCAGTTAATCCTTGAAGTTTTTGGATGATACGTTCTTTAATTCTGGTAAGTGTCTCATCATCTACTCTTGACTTATGAAGCAGTTCTTCATTCTTGAGTTTAAGTTTATTGAGTTCAAAAGAGATGTTTTGGTTTTCCTGTGAGACGGCTTGATTAGCTGACCCAAGGTCTTTTATATGCGCATTTAATGCGTTGACATCTGCATTATATCTATCCTCAAGTTTCCTATAGGCGGTGCGTGAAACACAGCCCTGTATTAACAACCCGGCAGTTATCACAACCGCTATCTTTGTTAAGGTTTTCATTTTCTACTCCTTTCTATTTATAATTATAATTTTAATTAATTAATTAAATAAATTGTCAATAAATTAAAAAATTATTCTTCTTTCTTAAATTTCTCGAGATTTGGGGTGTCTTTTATACCAACAATATCTAGAACCATCTGACCAAGTTCACGAGTAAGTCCGATTGGGGTTCTTCCTTTACCTGAACTAACCCTTATAATGTCTCCTATAAATGAGCCGACGAAAGTTAAAAACAACAGAATCACTCCCAATAAAGCAATGTAAATTGGCGGGATTTTGAATTTAGGTGTGGGAACTATTACTGACACTGACTCTGGATAAATAAGAGGTTTTTGTCTAACGGTGGTTGGATGAGCCGTTACCGGTGCTGCAAACCGTCTGATTTTTGCCTTGAGTTTGGGAAGTCTGGTCTTTTCTGCAACAGTTTCTACAAATTCCTCACCAATAGTTTCAACACTTTCTTCTGGAATAGTCTCTGCAACACCTATTTCATCCTCTGCAATAGTTTCTTCAATGTTAGAAACGGGCTTTATCGGGGTGGTGGCTTCTGCTTCTTCTATAATACCGGGTATCTGGATATCAGTATCACTGCCAATAGGAATTTCTTCTTCTGCCTTGATACTACTTGTGGTATCTTCTTCAATAAATGTAGCATCAGTGCTTGAAACCGCAGGTCCTGTTTCACCGGGAGGTAAAATTACCGTGGGCTCAGTAGTTGCTTCTTCTTTTTTGGACCTCACATCAATCCTCTTGAACTTCATTCTGTCTTCGTCCTTAAACGCCCTTATCTCGCCTTCGGAAACCATTCTTTTCAGTTCATCTTCAGAGAGTTTAAGTTCGTTAAGGACTTCTTCAAAGGTATAAAATTCATCAGATTTAGGATCTTTCGGCATAATGGTTATCCTTTTATTTTGGAGGAGATTCTTTTTCCTCTTTTTTCTGTGTTTTTCTGATATCCTCAAATATTTTTCTCATATCAGATGGCTGGGGGTCTAATTGCTTACTTCCAAAAGGCATTGTATATCCATCGGTCGTATTTACATCATATTGAATATCTCTAGCGGCTCTTAATTTAATACCTATTTCCTGATAATACTCATAAATGAAGAGTTTTCTATTTTTGGTATCTATCAGCCAAAGAATATTATTATCGGTTTTGGTAAGTGAACCTATTGCAATAAAATCCTGATTAGAAACTGTCTCACTCTGTCGTGGCGGCGCAGCAAAAACATCAAAAGATGAGTTTCTTTCCAGCAGAAGCACTACAATAATCCCCATAACAAGTCCTACAATAAGATATAATATTTTATTTGTAGCCATTGTTCACCTCCTTTTAATATTATATTTATATAAACCTTATGTTAAAATGTCAAGAAAAATATTGTCTATATTAAAATTTACATTTTCCACGATATTGTATAATTTGTATAAACCTTATGTTAAAATGTCAAGAAAAATATTGTCTATATCAAAATTTACATTCTCCGCGATATTATATAATTTGTTCTATGACTAAATATATTTTATTAAAAATATTGGCAATAATGCTCTTGTTGATTATCTGCCCTCTTGTCGTAAGAGGTGAAGAGAGAGATGATTGGGATGAAAAAACTAAGTCAGTAGGTTTAGAATATTTCTATGTAGAAGAGATTATTTTGAATTCTTCTGCCCACACAGTAAAACTAATAGACCTTAACGAAGATGGAGTTAAAGAAATTATCTATTTATACGAGAGTTTCTCATATCCCCAAACAGAAGCCGAAAAATTTCAGCATCCATCTTTATACCTGCATATTTTATCTTATAACCCTGCTTCGCGAGGATATCAATCCCAACAAATCATCAAAATTCCTGCAGGGGTAGTAAATATTATCATCGGCAATTTTTTACCTGCTCAAGGTAAAGAAATTGCTTTTGCCAGTTATGATAATGTTTTCTGCTATAAAATAATGGAGCAGAATAATTCTCTTCCTCCGATTTATGATGAGACGGCCATTAATTTAGTATCTGATTTATCCGAACGGACTATTTTTTGCCTCTCTGAACGATATTATCTTTACTGTATTGTATCTGAAGGCGAGGATATTAATAACGATACGATAGATGATTTGATTATCCCGGTTAAAGAAGGTTTTTTGGTCTGCTGGGGTCCGTACCAGAATGGAAATCCGACTAAAACCCAGATAATAAAGTCGCGGTCATCATCTTCTATCAAAGCAACAAGCGATACCTTCTAACCATCTCATCTTCTTTACCGAATATCTTCCTGGTTGATTTGAATGGTAATAAACTGAAGGATATCATTCTGGGTTTTAGTGATAGGTTGACTTATTATTTACAGAACAAATCAGAAGCCATTTTTGCTGATGAGCCATCCGGAGAATTTAGATTGGACTTCCTTTCAACCCTTTCTACAGAAGGGAAAAATAACCTCTTATTATACTCTCACCAATTTGCTGACCTGAATGCGGATGGGGTTATGGATATCGTTATTGCTCTAACAATCGGCGATTCATCTGATATCGGTAATCTCGTAACCCGGTTTTTTATTTTTATAGCAAACCCCCAAGAAAAAAGTGTGGGAAAGATAGACCTTTATCAGACAGTTCCTTCGCACATAATAAATCTAAAAGGTATCTGTCCTTTATGGCGAATTGTAGAAATAAATGGGGATGCCTTTGCGGATATTTTTATTACCTCATTCAAACTAACTCTTGGCGCAAATATAAAGAAGACAGTCCTGAAATATATCCCGATTACGTATCAAATCTATCTTAACAAAGGCGGTAAAAAATTCTCGCCTTCTCCGGAATATGAAAGGAGCATAAATTTCCCGCTGAGCGCGGTAGGTAAGGGAACCGGCTTGTTCTCCCATATCTATCTCGGCTATGATTTCAATCTGGACACAAGAACCGATTTATTAACAATCTCAGGACCGGAAAAGAAAAAAGGAGTTCTGGCAATTTATTTAGGTAGACCTAAAGAAAAACTGATGCATCCTGATGGAATAAGTTTTGAGAAAGATGAATTCCTGCTTTATCCAGTGCGGATACCGGATAAAGTCATTGTGCTTGACCTTAACAACGATAAGAAAAATGATATTATCCTGCAATACAAATCCCGGCTCATTACATTAATATCAAAATGACGATTAAATTTCATTCCTACACCTCTGCATATCAGTATCTCTGCAAGTTCACTGACTATGAACGGCTTCAAAAGGTCAGCTATAAACAAAGCACTTATAATCTTAAACGAATGGCTAAACTTTTATCATCTCTAAATAATCCACAGGATAAACTCCGCTGTATCCATATTGCTGGTACAAAAGGCAAGGGTTCTACCGCGATGCTCATATCCCAGATTCTCTCATTGGCCGGTTATCGTGTCGGACTTTATACCTCTCCGCATTTAGTTGACCTGCGCGAGCGAATCCAAGTCTGGACCCCAAATAGCCGAAATCTCATCTCCAAAAACGACTTCACCAATCTGATGAACTATATTGTAAATAGAATTCAATTCGCAATCCGTTTATCCTATAGGGGAAACTTGCAATTCACAATTACCAGCCCCACCTTCTTTGAAATAATGACTGCTATGGCGTTCCTGCATTTTCTCTATCAGAAAGTTGACCTTGCGGTAATAGAAGTAGGACTGGGCGGAAGATTAGACGCTACCAATCTTATTACACCATTAGTCAGCGTAATTACCCGTATAGATTTTGACCATATGGACAAATTAGGTAATACTATAAAAAAGATTGCTTACGAAAAGGCAGGAATTATTAAAAGAGATATTCCTGTGGTAACATTCAGACAACGAACATCAGCAGATAAAGTTATCAAGGAAAAGGCACAAAAAGAATCTGCACCTCTTTTTATAACCCCTCTCAAGCGATTTAATCTACCGCTGTTTACAGTGAGCAAAGCGAATCTGTTAGGTGAACATCAATCTGAAAACTGCTCGCTTGGCTTGAAAGTAATAGAAATCTTGAACAAATCAGGTCATACAAATATTGCTACTCGCACAATTAAAGAAGCACTTTCAGAGATAAAATTACCGGCTCGGCTTGAGATAGTTCAAGACAACCCAATGCTCATTATTGATAGCGCACATAATACCCTCTCTATAAAAGCGACCCTTGAATCAGTCCGAAAACTAAAATACCGAAACCTGATTCTTATTTTCGCCATGTCTAAAGATAAAGAAGTGGCTCAAATCGGAAAACTCATTGAAGATGCCTCTGATATTCTTATCCTGAGCAGGGCAGAGAATCCCAGATTGATTGCCCCGGAGAAGTTTCTCAGGTATCTTAAAAGAGATAATACAGAAAAACCGAATGCTCCGCTATTTCTTATACCGTCTTATCGCAAGGCATTAGAGACCGCTTTGCTCTTAGCAGACAAAGACGATTTAATCCTGATTACTGGTTCATTTTATTTAGCCGGACCATCACGGGATTACTTCTTAAACAACTCAGGTCCGTTTGATTCGCAACTCAAGTGTTTATAAGCCAGTGGAGTGGCTTTTCTGCCACGAGGGGTCTTTTCTATGAAACATCTCTGTATCAAATATGGTTCATAGACATCTTCAATAGTATCTTCTTCCTCACTAACTGAAATAGAAATGGTCTTTAGCCCGACCGGACCTCCGCCTTGAGCAATAATTGTCTGCAGTATTTTTCGGTCCGTGCTTACCAATCCATACTCATCTATTCCAAGCATAGATAGTCCTTCTGACGCAATCTCTCTGGTAATTACATTATTAGATTTAACCTGAGCCACATCGCGGACCCTTTTCAGGATTTGATTGGCAATCCGAGGAGTTCCGCGACTTCGTTGGGCAATCATTTCTAAGGCATTATCACGTCCTTCTACACTTAATAACCTGCATGACCTTTTGATAATTTTGAGGATATCCTCGTCAGGGTATAACTCCAATTTCTCAAATATGCCGAATCTTGAGCGAAAGGCATCGCTTAATAAGCCCTCGCGGGTCGTTGCACCAACTAAAGTAAAAGGCGAAAGATTAAGTTGGAATGTCCTTGCATGAACCCCCTGGTCAACCATAATATTTAACCTGAAATCCTCCATCGCAGAATAAAGATATTCTTCCACAAGGGTCGGAATCCGATGGATTTCATCTATAAATAACACGCTTCCGGGCTCAATATTGGTAAGGATACCGGCCAGGTCAGCCGGCTTTTCCAGAGATGGTCCTT
>JAGUXD010000168.1 GCA_020062035.1 Candidatus Brocadiia bacterium
CACCTCCTCTCAAATATTTCTTTAATCTTAATATCGGCATCTGGAGGTGGTTTTTTTATCCTTTTATATACCTATCTACCAAGTTGGGGAATTTCTGGAGTTGGTTAAAGAAACATATAATTTTTAGAAACTCTAAATCGTATAGATTATTTTCAAGTATTTTTATTGACATGGAATTTTTTTAATATAAAATATTGATTTTATCTAACAAGATAATAAAATTGATAAAATAAAAGGAGGGGAAAATGATAAAATATCTATTGAGTATCGGGAGTGTAATTATTGCTCTCGGTGGCGTCTTTGTTAGCAGTAGTCTCACTGCTCAAGAACCACAGGAAGTGGTAGAGGTAACGGTTCAGAAACTAAACCTTCGCTCTGGTGCCGGGACAACTTATCCCGTTATTCAAACACTTACCAAAGGTGAGAAATTGCTTGTCATAAATGAGAAAAAGGGCTGGTTAGAAGTAAAATTACCCGAAGATACCAAATGCTGGGTTATCCGAAAATATGTTGAGGTTACAGATAAAGAAAAGAATATTGCTGTTGTTAAAGTGGGCAGAATCAATATTAGAAGCAGACCAGAATCAGGTGAAAATGTAATTGGACACATCAGTGAAGGACAAACCATTACAATTAGAGCAGAAAAAGGCGAGTGGTATCAGATTGCTCCTCCAGAAAACATCACTGGTTGGATAAGCAAGAAATATACCCGCTACTGGGGAAATTATGACCGTTATCGCGAAGTAAAAGAAAAAGAAGTCCAGGAAAAAGCAAACAAAGAAGTATTACAGGAAATGTTTGAGAAAGCAGAAAAACTCTATGAAGAGGAACAAAAGAAGTATCCAATAGAACAGGATTACTCTGCGGTCTTAAGATTATACAAAGAGATAGTAGATAAATCTACTGCTACATCATTAACGGAAAAATGTAAGGAACGGATTAATCAGATAGAGCCAAAGGAAACTATCCTGAAGGAATTTCGCATTTCATTAGAAAAAGCAATGACCGATAAAAAATCTATTGAAAAGAAGTATCAGGAGCGATTGGCTGAATTGTATAGAAAACCAATTGAGCCACCGGCATATGATGCTCGCGGATGGGTGGAAGGTGAAGGTAAGTATGTCGGCAGACCCTCGGCATATAAATTAACACTCGGCAGCAAGACCATCTCCTTTCTGAAAAGCCATTCTATCAATCTTGATAAATATTATGGATGTTTTGTTGGTGTTCGCGGTAATATCGTCCCTAATAAATTAGGACAGGAAAAAACTATTATCGTTGAGAAAATTGAAATGTTAAATGAAGGAGATTTTTAGAAAAGAATAGTTTTATACGATACTCGTCATAGACGGTTAAGTGAAAAAAGGACTTTAGGATATAATGGGAAATGAACTATTACATTGGTCTGAAATATAAATGAACAATACATTTTCTATCTTGATATTTATATTTTTGCAAAGTATGGAAAACTACAAAACTAAAGGTATCTGGTTTCTGGATAATCTGGGAAGTTTACCCCGCGATACGATGCTGGGTTGGAAAGGTTTGACATTAAAAAGTTTTACTCTTACAGATACATTTGACCTTTTGGCGGATTAGCCCTGGAGGTAAGATAATCCCGGTAATAGTTCATTCCTCCTGGCTTGCTTTTAGCATTCCTTTTTTCACCACTTAAAACTATCCAATATTTGAAAGGAGCAAGATTATGGGCATTTCGGTGTACGAGATACTTTTGATGCTCGGTGCTTTTGGGCTGGGTAGTTTGCTTATCTATCTTATTATCCTGATACAGAGAAAACGTTCATCCCAGAAAGCCAGAAACATCATTGCTGAAGCCCAAGCCGAAGCAGAACGAATAAAAAAAGAAGCGCGCATCTCTGCCAAAGATGAAGCATATCATATTAAAGAACAAGCAAATCAGGAAATTAATGAAATAAGACAGGAGTTAAAAATATTTGAGCGAAGATTACTCAAGCGCGAAGACACCCTTGACCATAAAGTAGAAATACTTCAAAGAAGAGAACAAACATTAGAAACTATGGGAAAAACAATAGAGGAGAAGAATCAGCAAATCACTAATAAAAATAAAGAGTTATCCGCAGTTATAGAAGCAGAAAAAAGAACCTTACACCAAATCTCTGGATTAAACAAAGAAGAAGCAACCAAATTACTATTAAACAGTCTGGAAACGGAATTGCAACAAGAACAGGCAGATTTAATCAAGAAACATCAGGAAAAGGCAAAAGAAACCGCAGAAAACGAGGCAAGACATATTATTACAATGGCAATCCAAAAATACGCTTCTGACCAAACTACCCAGACAAGCGTTTCCACAGTAGATATCCCTAATGATGAACTGAAAGGGCGTATCATCGGTCGTGAGGGAAGAAATATCAGGGCATTTGAAAGAGCGGCGGGTGTGGAGTTAATTGTAGATGATACACCAGGTGTGGTAGTAATTTCTAGTTTTGATGCGGTGCGTCGGGAAATTGCCAGACGGTCTTTGGAAAAACTCATCTCTGACGGCCGTATCCAGCCAGGTCGTATTGAAGAAGTTGTTGAAATAACAAAAAAGGAAGTAGATGATATTATTAATCAAGCCGGTAAGCAGGCCTGCTATGAAACAAATATTCACAATATCAATCCAAAATTGGTAACATTATTAGGTAGATTAAAGTTCAGAACAAGTTATGGTCAAAATGTCTTACAACATTCTATAGAAGTAGCCCATTTAACATCAGCCATCTCCGCAGAATTAGGACTTGATGCAATACTGGCTAAAAGAGCAGGTCTATTGCACGATATCGGTAAAGCCATTGACCAGGTTGAAGAAGGGACTCATCCTTCGTTAGGTGCAGATTTGGCTCGCCGATGCGGAGAACGACCCGAGGTTATTCACGCGATAGAACGACATCACGAAAACATCAATCCTGATTTCCTCTACACTATATTGATTACAGCGGCTGATGCTATATCTGCTGCAAGACCGGGTGCCAGACGGGACACCGCAGAAAAATATCTCCAGCGGATAAAACAATTGGAAAATATCGCTAATGCTTATCAGGGAGTAGAAAATTCATATGCGATTCAGGCAGGACGGGAAATCAGAATCTTTGTTAATGCCTCTAATGTTGATGATAATCAGGCAACAATTTTGAGTCGCAATATTGCTCGTGATATAGAAAAAGAACTCAAATACCCAGGCGAAATTAAAGTAACAGTTATTCGCGAAACCAGAGCCATAGAATACGCTCGTTAGAAATTAATTGGTTCTATATGAACTTAAAAGTACTAATCTTAGGTGATATAGTTGGCAAACCCGGTAGAATCGCCGTAAAGGAAATCCTGTCTAAATTAACCCAAAAAGAAAATATTAATTTTTGTATCGCTAATGCCGAAAATACGGCAGGTGGTTCAGGAGTCACACCACCTCTTGCTGAAGAACTTTTTTCTTATGGAATTAATGTAATCACCTCAGGCGACCATATCTGGAAACAAAAAGAGATTGTTGATTATATAGAAAAAACACCATATCTTTTAAGACCAGCCAATTACCCCCCAAAATCATCTGGACATGGCTATGTTATCTATTCTTTACCAAACGAACATAGTATCAAAATCGCTGTAATTAATCTTCAAGGAAGAGTGTTTATGCCGACCTCGGATTGTCCTTTCCGTAAAGTAGATGATATTTTAACAGAGGTCTTAATGCATACAAAAACGGTCTTTGTTGATATGCATGCAGAAGCAACTTCAGAAAAAGTGGCTATGGGCTGGTATCTTGATGGCAGGGTTAGTTGTATATTCGGAACACATACACATATCCAAACCGCAGACGAAACAATTTTACCCAAGGGAACTGCTTATATTACTGATGTTGGAATGTCTGGACCTTATGATTCAGTAATCGGCAGACGGACCGACCGTGTATTAAATACATTTATTAGCGGTATGCCTTCTTCTTTTGATGTGGCTAAAAATGATGTTAGACTTTCTGGGATTATCGTCAGTGTAGATACACTTTCTGGTAAAGCAACAGCAATAAAAAGAATTGTTGAGCGATTGTCTTTATCTATAGATTCTGCAGATGAAACAAAATAAAACTATCTCACTTTTTAGCCAGAAACGACAGGTCTTGACTGTATCAGAAGTCACAGAGCGGATTAAACTGTGTTTAGAGAACACGATTGGAACGGTCTGGGTTACCGGAGAGGTTTCAAATCTGCGTCAACCTGTTTCAGGACATCTCTATTTTTCTCTTAAAGACGAAAATTGTCAGATTAGATGTGTTATTTTTGATTTTACCCGTCGTCTTCTAAAGTTTCAGATAGAAGACGGAATGGAGATAATCGTCTTAGGACGCATAACGGTTTATAAAAAAGCCGGTGATTACCAAATAATCATTGATGCGGTTGAACCAAAAGGTATTGGTACATTACAGATTGCTCTTGAACAATTAAAAAGGCGATTAGAAGCAGAAGGACTATTTGACACTGCTCGTAAAAAGTTAATCCCCTTTTTACCACGGGCTATCGGAATTGTTACCTCTCTTACCGGTGCTGCATTACAGGACATTCTAAATATAATTGAGAGGCGATTTTCTACTATTCATATTATTATTTATCCGGTTAAAGTTCAGGGGGAAGGGGCAAAAGAGGAAATCGCACAAGCAATAGATGATTTTTCCGAGTTCTATGCGGATTATATTGACGTCCTGATAGTCGGTCGCGGCGGAGGCAGTATAGAAGACCTCTGGGCGTTTAACGAAGAAATTGTTGCCCGTGCCATCACTCGTTCCCGAATTCCTGTTATCTCTGCGGTCGGACACGAAACAGATTATACAATAGCGGATTTGGTCTCAGATAAACGAGCCCTGACACCTTCTGAATCAGCAGAAATTGTAGTGCCGGTAAAAATAGAACTCATTAAAAGATTAGAACAACTATATCAGAAATTACAATATTCTGTTCATTCTGGGGTAGAAATAGCAAAGACCAAACTTTCTACCATTTCTAAAAGTTATGGCTGGCAACAACCATTAAACAGAATTCGTGAATACTACCAAAGATTGGATGAACTTTTAGACAAATCAACATCTTATCTGAAGCAAAAAATAGAACGATTATCTTTGATTTTAACAGAAAAATCAGCCAGATTAAACACCTTATCACCGCTGAATGTTTTATCTCGTGGATACTCTATCACCAGAAATGCTAAAAATAATAAAGTGGTAAAATTTATCAAAGAAATCTCTATGGGTGATAATATTATTACTCAATTAGTTGACGGTAGATTTGATGCTACAGTACACAAGATTAATGGTAAGAAGTAATAAGAGGCGTAAAGAGAAGAACCTCTGTTTGAGGCAAAGGGAATTGGTATTAACCGAGCCGGTGGATGGTCAAAATAGCAAACTTTTGGAGGGTCATAGTTGTTAAAATTTAGGGTATATTTTAAGGGGAAAAGAAGGGAACTTCGCATAACTCCTTAAGTTTTAAGCCGTTATATAAGGCTTAACTATCCGTCCCCCCCCC
>JAGUXD010000162.1 GCA_020062035.1 Candidatus Brocadiia bacterium
AAAATCCTGCTTGTTCAAATCAAGGGGATTATTCTATCAGAGGGTAAAGAAAGTTTATGGAGTGGCTCAACTAATTTACTTGATTTTATTGAAGGCGCATTAAGAAAAGTAGAAAAGGATAAAAATGTAAAAGGTATTATATTAGAGATTAACAGCCCGGGCGGTAGTGTAACCGCTTCTGATAATATTCACTCTGCCTTAAATCGTTTCAAGAAGAGGCGTCCGGATATTCCGATAATAGCGTATTTCTCTGAAATCGCGGCTTCAGGTGGTTATTATGTGGCAATGCCTGCGAACCTTATTGTTGCCCATCCGACCTCTCTTACTGGTAGTATCGGTGTAATTGCTAAGGTTTTTAATATGGAAGGATTATTCGGTAAAATCGGCTTAAAAGAAGAGACAATTAAATCAGGCGATAAAAAAGATATTTTCTCATATTCAAGAACAATGAAAGAGGAAGAACGGGCAATTATCCAGAATATAATAGACGAGATGTTTCAACGTTTTGTCAGGATAGTGAACGATGGCAGACCTAAATTAACAAAAGATGATGTGCTTAAATTGGCAGATGGAAGAATTTATACAGGAGAACAGGCACTCAAGGAGGGATTAGCCGATGAATTGGGCGACCGCGAAGACGCCTTTGAATCCGCTAAAAGATTAGCAGGGCTTCCCACAGCCCAGTTAATCCGCTATGAAAGTCGTCTTGGTTTCTGGGATGTCTTTGCTGATTTTTATTCAAGAAATCCAGCACTCAACTTTAACTTAAACGATTTCTTCTTCGGAGAAAATTCTCCTCGTTTATTCTATCTCTGGGAAGTAAAGTAAATTATGATACCCCAATTAGGCGATATTCTTATTGATGCAAAATTGTTAACTGATGAACAACTCCAGACCGCTCTGGATTATCAGAAAAAAACAGGTATGCGATTAGGGGAGGTCTTAGGAAAATTAGAGTTTGTCAAAGAGGATGCCATTCTTGATTGTCTTGCGACTCAACAGCGTCTTGAGATTATTGACCTCAAGACTATCGTTATTCCCTGTTCTTTAGTAAAGAAGATTCCGATACAATTAATAGAAAAATATAATATCGTTCCTATTGGTATTAAAGGCGACCGGCTTACTATTGCGACAAGTGACCCGACTGATTACGAAGCGATTGAACATGTTCAATTATTAACTGACCTCAAGGTTGATGTGGTTCTGGCTACGGCCTCTGAAATAAAGAATGTCATCAATGAGGTCTTCAAAGGTCCGGATAAAAGAGTTAAAGAGAAAAATGATATTCTACAGGAATTGAGCGGCTCTTCTTCACCCGGCGGGCAGGAAAGTAAAAAAAGGAAAAATGTTGAAGATGTCTTAAATCATCCTTTAACTAAACTCTTAATAGAAAAAAACATTATTACCGAAGAAGAAGTCATACAAAAGGTAGAAGAATAAAAAGATAGCCCCTGCGCTGTTCGTTATGGTATAAAGATAAAAGAAACGAACACTATTTGCAAAGGGAGCCGAAATTCTGTAGGCAAAGACCTGTCCCCCGATATCCATCGGGGGGACTTCTGAACCTACTGATTGGCACCCACCTCAAAATTGAGGGTTTCTTATTTTTAATCCAGACGACAAAGGCGGGGGCTTTATTAGAACCACAGATTAAATCCGTGAAATTTACTGTATGGGAAAGTATAAACCACAGACCCCGACCCCGATTTCATCGGGGCATCGGGGCGGATAAACACGGATTTTTAATATCGGTGTTAATCAAATCTAAAGATAAACACAGATTATCCGTGTCCATCTGCTTTCATCTGTGGTTGCAATTTTCTCGCACTTTATATCCGACTATAAATGCATAAAGTTGTTATCATCGGAGCAGGTCAGGTCGGAAAAACCCTCGCTTATCTGTTACACCGCTCAAGCAAATATAAAGTTATTGGCATCTATAAAAGACGGTTGAATGATGCCAAAAACTCCGCCAGATTTATCGGAAAAGACGTGAGGGTTTTTAGAGATAAATTTACCGCGGTCTCTTTTGCCGATATTGTCTTTATTACTACCCCTGATAGTGTAATCCAGAAAGTTGCTGATGAAATATTTACAGGAACTCAGAAGTTTAGCAATAAAATCATCTTGCATTGTAGTGGCAGTTTTTCTTCGAAGCTCCTTCGTAGTGCCAAAAGACACAAGAATGTCTTTATCGGCTCTTTGCATCCGCTTCAGACATTTGCTCATCCTGAAGATGCCGTCAGAACTTTTAGGGGGACCTATTGTGTTTATGAAGGAGAGACAAAAGCACTACAAATCATCAAAGGTATTATTAAGGCACTCAAAGGAATACCGATACAGATTAAAGCGAAAGATAAATATCTTTACCATATCGGCTGTGTCTTTGCCTCTAATTATTTTGTGTGCCTGATTAATACCGCTGTGAATTTCCTGAAACTCGCCGGGTTCAATGATAAAGACGCATTACAATCCCTTCAACCATTGATTAATACCACCCTTAAAAATATAAAAACACTTGGAACAACTAATGCCTTAACCGGTCCAATTGCACGAGGTGACATACTTACAATAAAGAACCATCTAAAAGCAATCAGAGTTAATTGTCTTTCTTATTTGCCATTATATAAAGAACTTGGTAAACATACGCTCAAGATTGCGCTGGATAAAAAGTGTCTTAACACAAAAAAGAGTTCAATAGTTCAAATGTTCAAAAGCTTAAAAGTTCAAAGGTTCTCTTGAACTATTGAACCTTTGAACCCTTGAACATTATTTATGAATATCGTATTAGTCGGTTTCAGGGGAACAGGTAAAACAACGGTTGGTAATCTATTGGCTAATAAGTTAAAATGGAAGTTTATTGATGCGGATGAATACATAGAACGACGATACGGCTTTATGATTGCCGAGTTATTTGAAAAGCAGGGCGAATCATTATTTCGGCTTTTAGAATCAGATGTGATAAATGAATTATCCAAACTGGATTATTATGTAATTGCCGCGGGTGGCGGTGCGGTATTAAAATACAAGAATGTAAAGAACCTCAAAAGAAGTGGAATGGTTTTTCGGCTTGAGGCGGATTGCGATAT
>JAGUXD010000109.1 GCA_020062035.1 Candidatus Brocadiia bacterium
GGATGCAGAAATACCACTTGTGAGATTCTCGCAACCAAAGCCGGATAAATTGGTGGTCTGGAAATGCTCTATGAGGGTTTTGTATGCATTTGTATATTCAAATGCCCAATCACTCAGTGGTGTAAAAGTTGTCTGGATACTGTTTTTCATCGTTGAGATAATTCCCGGATGTTGTTCAGTCAGATATTCAGTGATAAGGCATTCAGATGGATTTATCCGAAGTAATTCGTCAATCAGGCGATTAATGTTATAAGAAAATTCTTCGGTCTTGAATTCGCCAGTAGAAAGGTCAATCCAGGCAATGCCGATTTGGGATTGGGGATTTTGGCTCTCCAGATACAGGGCGCATAGGAAATTTGGCAATTTACTATCAAGGATATTTTCTTCTACAACTGTGCCTGGGGTAATTACGCGCACCACTGAACGGTCAACTAAACCATCGGCTTGTTCCACGGGCTCGGTCTGTTCACAGATAGCGACTCTATGGCCCGCTTTAAGGAACCGATTTATATAAGTTGCCACAGAGTGATAAGGAACACCTGCCATAGGAACTGCCTTCTGGTCCTTAAAGCGTGAAGTAAGAGTAATGCCTAATACCCTTGAGGCAAGTTTGGCATCATCATAAAACATCTCATAAAAATCACCCAGACGGAAGAAAAGAATCTCCTGCGGATATTTCTGCTTGATTGCCTGATATTGTTCCATTAAGGGAGTCATATAACTAACTGAAAAACTGAAGGACTGAAAAACGGAAGGAGTGATTGTTCTTTAGTTATTTAGTTCTTTCGTTCTTCAGTTCTATGGTATCACTACCGCTTCTATGCCTTTTTCATTCAGTTTATTGGCTTCTTTTTGTGCCTGCTCAAAGGTCGGATATCTGCCGGTCCAGACATAATAATATTCTCTGCCATCTATAATAATTATATTTACTATAGCAGACACCCCTTTTTCTTCTTGTAATTCCTTTTGATAATTTACTGCATTATCTTTAATCAGATATTTACCCAGTTGCACTGTAAAGATATCAGGGGGCATAGAAAGACGCTCCACAATATGTTCTCTCAATTTATTATCCTGGGCTGATCTATCTAAACTCT
Organism: Candidatus Brocadiia bacterium; assembly: GCA_020062035.1. Classification (GTDB taxonomy): domain Bacteria; phylum Planctomycetota; class MHYJ01; order JACQXL01; family JACQXL01; genus JAGUXD01. Next base: position 1,098 of record JAGUXD010000109.1, read on the forward strand.
CTAAAGCCAATTGCATATAGCGTCTACCGTCAGGATACTGATTATTACGCATCAGATAAACAGAGAGGTTATAATAAAGTGGCGTAATAGATAACTGGTTTTTATTTGATTTAAGGGCTTTTTGATAATAATAGATTGCTTGTTTGTATTTATGTTGTGCTTGATAAACCTCCCCCAGTGCCTGATAGGTCAAGACCTCATATAAATGCGGATTAAGCCGGGAAGGGTTTTTGAGAACCTTTAGAAGATTTTCTTCTGCCTTCTGGTAATCCGCCAATGCTAAATAACTTACACCAATGCGATAATATGCGGACTGAACATACGGTGAAACCGGCTCAATCACTATGAATTTCTGATAATGGCTTATGGCATCCTGAAAATCACCCTGAAGAAATTTTTCTTCTGCCAGCAGAAATGATTCATTTTGCGGAACTGGCTTACGCGAAATTGACGAACAACCTGTTAAAACTGCCAGAACAATGACCAATGTCCAATGACTAATGACTAATTTCATAGTAGAGACATACTATCTAACGGCCAGATTGTCAAGATTATCCTGACGACATCTTTCTTGACGCTACAATAATTAGAAGTATAATGCTACTAAAGGAACTTATAATGACGAAATATAAGCCACAAAAAGAGGTATTGACCATTAACATTGATAATAAACGTCTGATATATTCTTTCAGAGAGCAATTAGCCGTTTTTCAGCCAACTGTCTCTGCAAGAAGCCAAGAAAATACTTACACTTACCTACGATTGTTGAGCAAGAGTATAAAGAATGGCGAGTGTATAGAATTACCAATAGATACTATTCCATTGGTTTTAATCGGTGATGTAATCCATTGGTTGAAGAAGATTCCTTCTGAGTCCATATCTTGTATTGTAACTTCTCCCCCTTATTGGAACCTCAGAGATTACTATATTAGAGAGCAAATTGGGCACGAACAAACACCAGATGAATATATAGATAAATTATTGGATGTATCAAAAGAGTTATTGAGAATATTAAGGAAAAACGGGGCTTATTTTCTTAATATCGGTGATACTTATGTGGATAAAGGATTACAGATGATACCTCAAAGATTGGCATATCGGATGATTAGTGAGGCGAAGATATACGGAAAGAATAAGCGGAAAATTGGCTGGTTACTCAGAAATCAGATAATCTGGCATAAGCCGGACCATATGCCTTCACCTGCCAAGACAAGATTTACTAATACTTACGAGCCGATTTATTTCTTTACCAGAGATGATTGGGAAAAAGAGATTTATTTTGATTTAGACCAAATTCGCATTCCTTATAAATCTGCATGGGAAGATAATAATATTGGACTACCTTTAGAATTGAGTGAGGAAGAATATCACAAACTGTTACCTCAGATAGAGAAAAAGAATAACGAGTTGTGTTATAACGGTAAATTCAAGGGACACGAGGTAAATATTGGCGCCTCGCCAGGTGGTCGTTCATCTGTTAGCGGTATTCAATATATAAAGAAACGAAAGGTCGAATTACCTCAAGAAGTTATATGTGACTATCTACGGCAATGGAGGGAAAAGAAAAATATTTCTGTTACCGAGATTGATGAACAATTAGGTTACGGTTATACAGCGGGGCACTGGTTCCGTAAAGATGCAGGTGGTTCATTACCAACACCAGAAGATTGGCTAAAACTCAAGAAGATATTGGGATTTGATAACAAATACGATAAAGAAATGACTGAAATGCACTATGTTCTACGGGTAATCAGGAGACATCCGAAAGGCAAGAATCCCGGTGATTTATGGGAGATGAAGACAGCCAAATTTAATAGCAGTCATTTCGCGGTATTTCCAGAGGAGTTACCTCGTAAGGCAATCTTGGCTTGCTGTCCACCAAATGGGATTGTCTTGGACCCTTTTGCCGGTTCTGGCACTACGGCTAAGGTTGCCCAATTACTAAATCGTAAGTCCATTATGATAGAGTTACAACCAAAATTCGTAGACATCATCAAA
>JAGUXD010000176.1 GCA_020062035.1 Candidatus Brocadiia bacterium
AATCAAAAATAATCTAAGCGGAATTCAATACCTGATTTACGACAGCACCATTGTAACTAATATTCCATCCCTGCAGAGCGGAGAGGCAAGAGGCATTCCTGCATCCGGGTTAGCAAAAGATAAACTCAATAACATAATGATGGCGAATATAATTCTAACCGCTTTTATGGCTAAGATAACCGCCCTTATTAGCAAAGAAGATTTAGACAAAGCCATCAAAAAGATTGTCTCGTCCAAAGATTATCCCTTGAATATTCAGGCAATAGAACTTGGCTTCAGGTATGACTAAGGGTGGCTACCCAGCGCCCGACCCAGCACATAATCCCAGTGGGATTGAGAGGAAACATTAATCCGTCTGAATCACACCAATTATAACCTATTGATGTGTAAGGAGATATATCTGAAGGTGTTCAGTTTTATAACCTGTTGATAGATAAGAAGTTAAGGAAATCAGGAAATTACTGAACCGATGGATAAATTGCCCCCCTTCATTCCTGTCTCTCTTATCGTAATGTGCTGGGTTAATCACCGAAACATATTCCAAGTTCCCTGCCGGATTGGATTACATCAGAATGTAATGGGACGGTATTTAACTGTGAAATCGCTTCTTCTAGCGGGACCGAGCCGATATTCGGAGGTCTTAAGCAGACCATCCTTCCGAATTTGCCTTCGGCTATTAATCTGACTGCGGCAGTCCCAAATCTTGTTCCTACTAATCTGTCAAATGTTGTGGGATTGCCGCCTCTCTGTAAATGTCCCAAAACCATAGACCTTGTTTCTTTGCCGGTTCTTTTACTAATTTCTTCTGCGACCATATTTCCGATGCCGACTAATAATTCAACACGGCTGGCTGAAGCGGTGGCTTTAACAATCCTCTGACCGCCAACGGGTTTCGCCCCTTCAGCCACGACAACTATGCAGAAATTTCTTTTAGTCTGGTATCGTTCTTTTACTTTGGCACACACTTTATCAAGATTGAAGGGTATCTCAGGTATTAAAATCACATCTGCACCGCCTGCAACACCTGAATTTAAGGCAATCCATCCGGCATATCTGCCCATAACTTCAACCACCATCACCCTTTTATGGCTCTGGGCAGTGGAATGAAGTTTATCCAATGCATCGGTTGCGGTAGATACCGCTGTATCATATCCGAATGTAATAACCGTTGCCTTCAAATCATTATCAATTGTTTTCGGGACGCCGACAATCGGAATGCCTTTATCTTTTAACCCCTTGGCAATCCCTAAAGAACCATCACCGCCAATAGCCACGAGCGCATCAAGTTTTAATTTACGGAAATTTCTTACGATAATATTTGATAAATCCCTGACAACGACCTTGTTTCCTACTTTTACCTGATGCTGAAATGGGTTGCCGCGGTTAGTGGTGCCCAGAATAGTGCCACCCATATTTAATATTCCGGTTATGTCTTTAGTGGTAATCTTTTTTGCTTTTGAGATATTTAACAGACCTTCAAAACCTTCCCTGATTCCTATCACTTCCCAGTTGCGATTAAAAGCACTCTTGACAACGGCGCGTATAACCGCATTAAGACCAGGTGCATCACCGCCACCTGTTAAAACACCAATTCGTTTTATCTTTTTCATAATACTCCTTTTTTTCTTATGACGATTCAGTCCTTTTAACCACAGATGGATACCCCGTGCGGAAGCATGGGGCTCTTCACTCAAATGAGTTTTATTCTGATATCCTCAAAGTCATTTTTCTGTTCAATCTCAACAGATTGGCGACGGGCTAATTCTAATGTGGCCAAGAAATTTCTGACTATATCTATTCGCCCCTGTTTTACTAATTCACTGAAAAGAACCTCTTTTTTCTCTTTTAGTCTCTCTATAATACCCTCTATAATCTTTTCCAGAGGGATATCATCATAAAGAAGAGAAATCGGTATATCCAGAATAATTTCTTTATTAAGCCGAGCAAATGCCCTGACCAATTGCCAGAGGTCTAATTCCACCTGAATTTCATCGGGCTCGGGAACATCCGGTTTGATATAAGGTCTGGGAAATGTTTGTGCTTGTTGTTCTAATAAATGTCTTAGTTTGACTGAAACATCTTTATATTTTTTATATTCCAGTAATTTTTTTACTAATTCAAATCTTGGGTCTTCTGGTTCTTCATCGGCTGTTTCATCATCTTCATAAACCGGGACAAGCATCCTTGCTTTAATCTCCATCAATGTTGAGGCGAGCACTAAAAATTCTCCTGCTAAATTTATATCTAATTTACGCATCATCTCTAAATAATTAAGATATTGTTCTGTTACTCGCGAGATTGGGATATCATAAATATTAAGTTCATTTTCTTTAATAAGATAAAGCAATAAATCTAACGGACCGTAGAAATTTTCCAACTGGACTTTATAATCAATAATTTCCATAAAGAAAACTCCGTAACTAATTTTGCCACAGAGGCACAGAGAAATACTGGGAAGTTCACAGTCCCGCTAAAGCGTGATAAATCCGGTTTCTTCATTCGGCTCTGTGCCCTCTGCGTCTCTGTGGCTAAATTTATACCTACACCTCAAGATAAATTGGGTTTATCCCCAAATGGCTTCTTTAATTTCTTTAATTGTTTGAGAAGCGATTTGTCTTGCTTTTTGGGCGCCTTCTCTTAAGGTCTTTTTAATATATTCAGGGTCCTGTTCTATGTTTTTTCTCTTCTGACGGAATGGTTTAGTGATTTCAATCAATAAATCCGCTAAACTCTTCTTGCAATCAGTACAACCCATTCTGGCATTATGACAATCTTCAGCCAATTTATCTGTTTTATCTATAGCAAATACCTTATAATAACCGTAGACATTACATTCTGCCGGATGTCCCGGGTCTGTTTTTTTAATACGGCTCGGGTCAGTAAACATCAGATTAACCTTTTTGCTTATCTCATCTGATGAGTCAGATAGATTGATGGCATTATCATAACTTTTGCTCATTTTTCTTTTATCAAGGCCCAAGAGACGCGGAAAACGGGTCAATTTTGCCTCTGGTTCCGGCAGTAAGACCTGCTTGTTTTTCTTGAGGGCAAAGAGATAATTTAATCTTCTTGCGATTTCTCTGGTTAACTCCAGATGAGGAAGTTGGTCTTCGCCAACCGGAACCGCCTGTGCCTTATAAAGCAGGATATCAGCCGCCTGTAAGAGAGGGTATCCCAGAAACGCATAGGTAGATAAATCTTTATCCTTTAATTCCTGTTGTTGTTCTTTATAAGTAGGACACCGTTCCAACCACCCTAATGGTGTAATGGTTGATAAAATCATATGTAATTCTAAATGTTCAGGAACATCTGACTGTAAAAATATGACACTGCGACCTGGGTCTAATCCTGCAGAAATCCAGTCAGTCACATTATCATACGCATATTTTTTGATAGAGGCAGTATCATTCTGGTACTCACTCATCAAGGCGTGCCAATCAGCAACCATATAAAAACATTCATAATCTTGTTGCAGTTGCACCCAGTTTTCCACTGCGCCGACTAAATGACCTAAATGCATCAGACCGGTTGGCCTCATCCCGGAAAGGATTCTTGGTTTTGACATATAATTTTACTCCCTTTCTTAATCTATGTTTATTTCTATTCCTTTGTGGTTAAATTTATAGCCAATGCCTCTGGTAGAAAATGAGCCGCGAGAGGGGCTGCGGCTTCCGAGCCTTTACCACCGTGTTCAACAACAACAACAAAGGCAATTCGTGGTTTCTCATATGGCGCAAATCCAGCAAACCAGGCGTGTGGCTTTTTACCCCAGACCTCTGCGCTTCCGGTCTTGCCTGCAGATGAAAAATTCCTCATCTTCGTGTTGTAGGCAGTCCCACCTTCTGAATGCACCACTTTATATAATCCTTGCAGAAGATGCCTTATCGTTGTTGCTGATAAACTTATTTTCTTCTGAACGTCAGGGCGAGAATCCCTTGTAATTCGTGGTCTAACAAGAACCCCACCATTAACTAATGCAGATAACATCCGCACCACCTGTAATGGTGTTACCATCAAATCTCCCTGCCCGATTGATAGATTAAGAGTTTCTGATAAAGACCAATTTTCCGTCCCGCCGGAGCGGGATAGTTTAGGTAATCTACCTTTATTCTCAGCCGGCAAGTCAACACCGGTTTTTTCTCCGAACCCGAAAATATTAGCCCATTTAAGTATCGCTTCAACACCTGTTAATTTACCGATATTAAAGAAATACACATTACAAGAATACTTTATTGCATCTTCTAAAGAGAGTGTCCCGTGTTCGCGATTATAGTCCGCAATCCAGCAGCGGAATTTCTTATACATCGGTGAGAAATAACCAGTGCAATTAAAAGAAGTGTTAGGAGTAATTTTACCTTCCTCTAAGGCATCAATCGTGGTGATGATTTTAAAGACCGAGCCGGGTGGATATTCACCAGAAATTGCCCTATTATACAAGGGCTTAAGCGGCGACTTAAAGATATATTCCACGGTTTGGTTGTCCACTGGCGGCTGCAACTCATTAGGATTAAACGAAGGCACACTCACCATTGCCAATATCTCGCCGGTATAAATATCCATTACAATTCCTGCACCAACCTTGTCTTTTAGTGCTTCTTGCATCTTCTTCTGCAAGGGAAGGTCAATTGTAAGTGTGAGATTTTCTGGCTCTATAGAATCGGTTCTACTGAGTTCCTTTTTCTGGCGGGTTGTGTAATCATATTCACTGAGCCGAACGCCATATCTGCCGATGAGTGTTTTATTATGCAATTTCTCTATGCCACTGCGACCCATAGATTTATCCTTAAACTCGCCTAATTCAACTAATGTCTGATATGTTTCATTGTCAACTTTCGGATTTATAATATCGCGAAAATAATTGTCATGGATAAATTTATCATATTCCTCTTTCCAGACAGGTCCGGTATAACCAATTAGATGACAGGCAAGTTCATTATAAAGATAGTGTCGTAAGATATTTTCCGAGATAGTAAATCCGGTAAATATTTCCGGATGCGCCTCAATCTGCACTGCCTGTTCTAACGAAAGCCCTGCGAAAAGTTTATATTTATCCCGTTGCTTTTGTTTGATAAATTGGCTCTTGAGCCGGTCTGATTTGCCTTCTGCTTGCTTCTCAATCCTTTGAATGATACTTTCTATCTTTGAGGTAATATCGTTTTCTTTAACCTTCAGTATTTTACCCAATTTTCCTATCATTTCTGATTCTGGTTGTTTTGATGAAAAATAGCGAAAAGGTGTAAAGTATAAATCAAAACTCAGTTTATTAGATACCAGAACCTCGCGGTTTCTATCAAGGATTCTACCTCTTGGTTCAGCCAAGAGTTCAATACGAGTGGCATATTTACGTGCCTGATTAATATAATAAGAATTGTTGATTACCTGTGATGAAAATAATCGGGCGATAATGATAAAGAAAACAAACCCGGTTACTACTAAAAATATGACAATCCGTTTCTGGAACATCTAATTAATAATAAATTATCTTACTGGTACTTTTCTAAGACTTTCCCGGTAACGACCAAATCTTCCATTCTGGGTATTCTGAAGAAAATTTACCAGATTTACTACTTCCTCAGGCAGTCTCTCTTTCATAGAAAGGAGTTCCTGAAATGCCTGACTTGATGTGAGTTTACTTCGCCAGATGAGTTTGTAAGCATTCTCCAGAGAGGTGATGGTTTCTTTAGAAAACCCTCTTCTTTCTAATCCGATTACATTAATTGCCCTGACCTTTGCCGGATGTCCTTCAGCAATCACATAAGGCGGAATGTCTTGAATGACCCTGGCTGCACCAGCCACAAAAGCGTGTTCCCCGATAGTTACAAAATGATGGACGCCCACCAGACCGCCCAGAGCCGCAAAATTTCCTATCCTGACATGTCCCCCTAACTGCACCGCATTTGCCATAATAATATTATTACCAAGCACACTATCATGTCCGATATGTGCATATGCCATCAGAAAATTATTATTACCAACAATCGTTTTCTTTTCTTCTTTTGCTGTGCCAGTATTTATAGTTACAAATTCCCTGAAAATATTATTATCGCCAATAAGGAGTTCGGTTGGTTCATCTTTATATGAAATATCCTGTGCCGCAGTTCCGATACTGCAGAACGGAAAGAGATTATTATTCTTGCCAATTCTGGTGTAACCTGTGATATAACAATGATGACCGATTTTAGTGCCTGATGCGATTTTTATCCCGCATCCTTGCGGGACACTGATTATTGCATAAGCCCCAACTACAACATCATTATCAATTTCTGCACACTTATCAACAATCGCAGTCGGATGAATATTTGGCATTGTTTTAATCCTTATCCACGAGCATAAATTTGATATTTGCCTCTGAAGCAACCTCACCATTTACAGTAATCTTTGCCGCGACCTGAACAATACGGGCTTTGATTTTAATAGTATCTACTTCTATCCTTAACTGGTCACCGGGGATAATAGACCTGCGAAATTTTGCTTCATCAATGGATAGTAATACCGCGAGTTTATTTTCATTACCTGACCGGGAGAGAAGTAGGACCCCGGCTAATTGGGCCATTGCTTCAACCTGCAATACACCGGGCATCACTGGCATCCCCGGAAAATGCCCCTGAAAATATGGCTCATTCATCGTTACATTCTTTATCCCGACTGCCCGTTGATAACCTTCCATTTCTATCACACGGTCTATCAGAAGAAACGGATAGCGATGAGGTAGGATACGCTGTATTTCCCTGCTCTCCAGCCGAACAGATTTGGACGATGTGCCGGTTTTCTGGTTGATTTCTAAATCGTCAGACATCTAATTGCCTCCTTTTAACCTGTGTAATCTGTGGCAAAACTCAATATTCTGTTTATGCCCTGTTTTGTTAGCAATAATTCTACCGATTAGTTTTTTATTTAGCAAGTATAAATCACCGAGCAAATCAAGTATTTTATGACGGA
>JAGUXD010000017.1 GCA_020062035.1 Candidatus Brocadiia bacterium
AATCCATCTCATGACGTAAAGAACCTTGCCAGGACCTTTAATATAGAACTTAATAAGCATAATTTCTGCAATACAGGCAAATTTACGCCGGTAGAAACCAACCGTGCAGGGGTTTATGTTGCTGGTCCATTTACTGAGCCGAAGGATATACCTGAAACAGTGATGCAATCATCTGCGGCGGCTTCTAAAGCAATGGCGCTTTTATGGCCGGCACGCGGAACTTTAATTACCAAACGAGAATACCCGCAAGAGATGGATGTAATTGGACAAGAACCCAGAATCGGTGTCTTTGTATGCCATTGCGGTAAAAATATCGGCGGTGTGGCAGATGTGCCGTCTATTCGGGATTATGCCAAAACCTTACCCAATGTGGTCTATGCTGAGGATAATCTTTACACCTGCTCCTCCGATACCCAGAAAAGAATAAATGAAATGATTAAGGAGCATAACCTCAATCGTGTAGTTGTTGCCTCGTGCACGCCAAGAACACACGAACCTCTATTTAGAAATACCTGTCGTGAAGCAGGGTTAAATCCGTATCTGTTTGAAATGGCAAATATCCGCGACCAGAACACTTGGGTGCATATGTCTGAGCCGGAAAAAGCGACCCGGAAGGCAAAAGATTTAGTGCGAATTGCAATTGCTAAATCTCACCTCCTGGACCCACTTCAGAATCGTTTCCTGGAGGTAGAACACGACGCCCTTGTAATTGGGGGAGGCGTGAGCGGAATGACCGCGGCTTATGAGTTGGCTAATCAGGGTTTCAATGTGCATCTTGTGGAGAAAACCGAAGAACTCGGCGGTCAGATGAAACACCTTTATTATCTATTAGAAGATAATTACAACCCCCAGGAAGAACTTCGTTTTCTTATCAATAAAGTTACCAATCACCCGAAAATAAAAGTTTATACCTCATCAAGTGTAAAAGTAGTAGAAGGTTCAATGGGTAACTTTAAGACCGTTGTTTTGACACCGCAAGGAGAGGTTGAATTCAAACATGGCATAGTAATAGTCGCAACAGGTGCCCAAGAATATAAACCCAAAGAATATCTTTATGGTGAGGATTCAATGGTAATTACACAGGTGCAGTTTGAGGAAAAACTGGCTAAGAACGAAGTCCGAACTCCGAACTCTGAACTCCGAACTGTGACAATGATACAATGTGTCGGCTCGCGCAATGACGAACATCCCTATTGCTCGCGCATATGCTGCTCAGTCGCGATAAAGAATGCACGCAAATTCAAGAAACTCGTGCCCGAGAGTCAGGTTTATGTATTGTATCGCGACATCCGTGCCTACGCATTTAACGAGGAATATTACCGTCTGGCAAGAGAAGAAGGTGTGATTTTCCTCAGATACGAGAATGATGAAAAGCCAGAAGTCAAAAGGACTAATGGTAAATTAACCCTTACTCTCAATGACCCAATTCTGAATCAGAAGGTATCAATTCCAACTGATTTAGTGGTGCTTTCTGCTGGTATTATTGCAGAAACAGAAAATAATGAAGACCTTGCCAAGAAACTCAAAGTACCATTGACCCAGGATAAGTTCTTCCTTGAAGCCCATATGAAATTAAGACCGGTTGATTTCGCTACAGAAGGAATATATCTCTGCGGTTTAGCACATGCACCTAAGAGTATAGACGAGAGTATTATTCAGGCATCTGGTGCGGCTTCACGGGCCTCAACTATCCTCTCCAAAGATAAGGTTGAACTTGATGCGATTGTAAGCCAGGTAATTGACGAGAATTGTGATGGTTGTGCTTATTGTGTTGACCCGTGTTCGTATCATGCGCTTACCTTAATTGAATATGCGCGTGATGGGGCTATTAAGAAAACCGTTGACCGTGATTTGGCTCTTTGCAAGGGTTGTGGTGTTTGCCAAGCAACCTGTCCCAAAGCCGCTATCGTGGTAGATAATTTCAAATTAGCACAATTATTAGCAATGGTCAATGCGGCATTAGAACCACCTAATTATTGACGGTTAGCGGTTAACGGTAATCGGTTAAAGGAGCAGAAAGCAGTTTATTAGAAAAAGTAGACAATATTTCCAGAATGCTTAGAAATTTAATAAAAGGGTTAAGAAAATGAGTATCTCTTCTATACCGCTAACCGAAAACCAACAACCGCAAACCGTATTTGAACCCTTAATCATTGTCTTCTGCTGCAACTGGTGTTCCTATGCAGGAGCGGATTTGGCAGGGACATCACGGCTTCAATACCCCTCCAATATCCGCATTATCAGGGTGATGTGTTCCGGAATGGTTCATCCCAATTTAGTTATAGAGGCATTAACCAAAGGAGCCGATGGTGTTTTGATGTTAGGTTGTCATATCGGCGATTGCCATTATCTGGAAGGTAACCTAAAGGCTCAGTCGCGCGTAGATGCGATACAACTTTTACTTGATGATATGGGTGTTGAACGGGATAGATTTCGTCTGGAATGGGTCTCTGCTTCAGAAGGACCACGTTTTGCTCAGGTAATTAAAGATATGGTGGAGCAGGTGCGGAAACTTGGCCCCAGTGCGTTTAGACAATGGTAATTATATTCCCCTCTAAAAAGGGGGGATGGGTGTGTGTAAAATATGCCTATAAATTATCGGATTATAGACAATAAAAAGTATATGTGGGATGGTAAGATATACGATAATGAAAGCGACGCACTTAATATTGCCTCTGGATATAAAAAGGATAATTTTGATGTGCAGTTAATTTCCGCTGAAGGCGGATCCGCCCCTGGCGGACAGGGCAAGTATTTAATATATACCCGACGCGTCGCGACCGCAACACAAACAACATCATAGTTTCCTTTCTCATCCAGTGTAATGGGTTTCCCGCCCGGACGTTACGTCCGGGGGACAACGTCTAACGCATCTCTCATTATGAAATCATTAAGAACGAAACTGGTTTGTGCTTGTTAATCTTCATTATTAACCGCTTCAAACATAATTATCTTTTGCTTGAAATAATAATTATTTTACGCTAATATTTAACATTATGTTAGCCAAAGTTATCAGCGCTGCGGTTAAAGGAATTGATGCATACTCATTAGAAATAGAAGTGGATATCAGACGGGGTCATTTCCCTAATATTATCCTTGTCGGTTTGCCGGATACCGCTGTAAAAGAAAGTATCTCCAGGGTCCGCACTGCCTTTGCCAACGCCAATTACAGATTCCCTTCAGAGAGTAAATTGACTATTAATCTTGCTCCTGCAGATATCAAAAAAGAAGGGCCTGTCTATGATTTACCTATCGCATTAGGAATTCTTGCTTCTTGTGGATTGGTTAACCTTGATTCATTAAAAGACTATGTGATTATCGGAGAATTGGCATTAGATAGCACGGTCAGACCAATCAAAGGAGCTCTTTCCATCGCAATGCTTTGTGAAGAAAACGGTATTAAAGGGATTATTCTACCCAAGGGAAATGCCGTTGAAGCCGGCGTGGTGCAAGGATTAGAGGTTATCGGCGTCAACAATTTAGCAGAAGCAGTCGGATTCCTTAACGAAAAGTTGCATATCAAACCAACTGAAATAGACATAAACGA
>JAGUXD010000090.1 GCA_020062035.1 Candidatus Brocadiia bacterium
AACCACTAAATCATTTCTTTCTTTTAATTATCTTTTATTGATTTCATTTTATACAGTGATTTATATTGCTTTTATATTATATATAACCATAATGATATTCTCCAAAAAGGAGATTAAATAATGCGGTATGTAATTTTTGGTGATATTCACGGTAATTTGGAGGCGTTAGATGCGGTGCTGGAGAAGATAACAGCAGAAAAGGCAGATAAATATATATGCATCGGTGATTTGGTCGGATACGGTGCTGACCCTGCTGAATGCATTGATAAAGTGCGCAAGTTAAATCCAGTTCTTGTTGCCGGTAATCACGACTATGCCGCCGCAGGATTACTTAACATTGATTTCTTTAACGCATACGCCTATAAAGCCATAGAATGGACAAAACAACACCTCTCTGATGAAGATAAACAGTTTCTCCAGAAGATAACATTAATGCAAAAGGTTAATAACCTTACTATCGTGCATTCCACACCGCGTTCACCTGAAATGTTTGAGTATATTGATAACAATTATGATGTTCAGTTGGCTTTTAGTTATTTTGATACTGGCTTATGTTTTATAGGGCATTCACACATACCGATTTCCTTTACACTAACACGGGGCGTTTTATCTTTTTCTACAGAGCCGTATGTCCCGGTAAGTGGTAGCTCAAAGGTGATTGTAAATGTGGGTAGTGTAGGTCAACCCAGAGACGAAAATAAAGATGCATCTTATGCGGTTTATGATGTTGAGGAAGGGATTGTCTGGATTAAACGGGTGGAATATGATGTTCAAAAGGCGGCTGATAAAATAAACAAAGCCGGGCTTCCTGAAATCCTCGCAGAACGTATCAAATACGGTAGATAACTACAAAATGAGACCGGAACGATTATGGATTTATCTACACAAGTAGGGCCGCTTACACTTAAAAACCCTATTATTCTTGCTTCCGGAACCTACGGGTTGGGTAACTTCACACACTTATCCGCCTTGGGCAGACGAGTCAGTCAATTAGGTGGATTTATTACCAAGACGATTACCTTAAAAGAACGGCTTGGTAATCTGCCACCACGCATTATAGAAACCGCTTCAGGAATTATTAACTCGGTCGGATTAGAAAATCCTGGTATTGAACAGTTCTGCAGGGCTAATTTAGATAATATAGCGCGCCTGCGAACAACAAAAATCATAAGTATCGGAGGCATAACCGCAGAAGAAATCGCAGAGGCAATTAGAATCCTACAGAAATACCACTATAGGGTCTTTGATGCGATAGAACTAAATATCTCCTGTCCAAATATAAACAAAGCCGGGTTTTGTATTGCTCAATCACCTAAAGAAACTAAAAAGACAGTACAAAAAGTTAGCAATGTCTCTAAATTACCTTTAATCGTTAAACTTTCGCCTAATGTTACTGATGTAACGAAGATAGCCCGTGCGGCATTAGATGCCGGCGCCAGGATAATTTCACTCATAAATACAATCTCGGCGCTATCTATAAATTGGCGACAGAAGAAATCTATGCTCGGCGGATTTACCGGCGGTTTATCAGGTCCAGCCATAAAACCGATTGCCTTAAAGATGGTCTATGAAGTAACCCAAAAAACCAATGCAGAAGTTATCGGTATTGGTGGAATAATGCATGCTGAAGATGTCTTAGAGTTTTTAAGTGTCGGTGCCAGAGCAGTTCAGGTCGGTACTCTTAATCTTGTTAATCCATTTGCGGTATTTTGTCTCCCTCAAGAGATTAAGAAAAAACTCTCTAATGAGCGGACAAAATCTATTAAAAACTTTATTTCTGATTATAGAATAGAATAAGACATCCTTATAAGGAGAGTCCATTCGGCGCGGTCTAACTCGCTGTAAGCGGCACCTTTGGTACCACTAACAGCGAGTAAGAGAGGTAATTATGAAAGTTTTGATAACAGGCGGTTGCGGATTTATCGGCTCTAATTTTATCCACTACCTTCTTAAAAAATACCGTTCCATTAAAATTACCAATCTTGACTTTTTAACATATGCTGGGAATTTAGCCAATCTCAAAGATGTTGCCAAAGACCCGCGTTATCAATTTGTTCACGGCGATATCACGGACGGGAAAATAGTAAATCGGCTGATGTCTTGTGACCCGGATGTGGTGGTGAGTTTTGCCGCAGAATCTCATGTTGACCGCTCGCTTTATCAACCATCTAATTTCCTGCGCACTAATATTTTAGGGGTGCAGGTATTACTTGAATCCGCAAGACAACATAATATTAAACGTTTTATCCAGATATCTACAGACGAGGTCTATGGTTCGCTTTCCTTGAAAGATAAGGCATCTAATGAAACAGACCCTTTAGTCCCCAGTAGCCCCTATTCAGCCAGTAAAGCCGCAGGTGATTTATTGGTCAAGGCATACGAAAAGACCTTCGGCTATAAAACAATTATTACAAGAAGCAGTAATAATTATGGTCCCTACCAGTTTCCGGAAAAGGTTATCCCGCTTTTTATCACTAATGCAATGGCTGATAAGCCATTACCTTTATATGGCGATGGAATGAATATCCGCGACTGGCTTTATGTAGAGGATAACTGCCGTGCTATTGCTCTACTCATCAATAAAGGCACGCCTGGTGAAATCTATAACATCGGCGGTAATTGTGAGAGAACCAATATTTATATCACCAAAACAATCCTTAAACTCTTAAATAAGCCAACTTCTTTGATTACTTACGTCAAAGACCGACCCGGTCATGACCGACGATATGCCCTTAATATCTCTAAGATTACAAGATTGGGTTGGTATCCTGAATATAAATTTGAAGAGAGGATTAAGAAAACAATCGCGTGGTATCTCAATAATCAGGATTGGATAAAACAGGTAAAGACAGGCGAATACCTAAAATTCTATAAGAAGCACTATAAAATTTGACCACGGGTTCAACTCCAAGTTATTAGTTTATGAACAATAGTGATAAAAAAGAGAAATCCGAGGTAGGCACACAGGTAGATTCTACAATACCTGCAAATCTTAAAGATATAGAAAAACTATTCGTCGGCTTGACAAAAAATAAGGGCTCTGATTTACATCTTAAATCTGGCTTAAAACCTATTTTCAGAGTAAATACTGTTCTCTATGAAGCGGGCAACCGTGCCTTAAATGACGAGGAAATAAAGAAAATCATCTACGATATTCTAACTGATGAACAAAGAGGGAATTTTGAGAAACACAATAATCTTGATTTTGCCTATAATCTTGAAGGTATTGGCAGGTTTCGGGTGAATATTTTTAAGGAACGCGGTAATGTTGCACTTGCCGCTCGCAGGGTTAATACTTATATCCCTGATTTTAGAGAGTTACATTTACCCGAGATTATCCAAAAAGTCGCAGATTATAAAGATGGATTTATTATTGTCTCAGGACCAACCTCTTGTGGAAAATCAACTACATTAGCATCAATGATTCAACATATTAACGAGACCCGCAAGTGTCATATCATCACTATAGAAGACCCGATTGAATATCTTTTTGTGGATAGCAAATCATTTATTAACCAACGTGAGGTCGGGATTGATGTGGCTTCTTTCCCTGATGCCTTAAAATATCTGGTGCGTCAAAATCCTGATGTGATTTTACTCGGCGAGATGCGCGATACAGAAAGTTTAGAAGCAGGTCTCAGGGCATCAGAAACCGGTCATCTGGTCTTAGGAACATTACACGCTTCAACATCAGCACAAGTCATCTCCCGTATTCTTGACCTTTTCCAGCCGGAAAGGCAGAACCTGATTCGCCAGAGTCTGGCGCATAATCTCAGGGTTATCTTCTGTCAACGGCTCTTACCCGGCGCAACTAAAGAAGTCCGTCTTGTCCCGACCGTAGAAGTAATGCTTAATACCCCTCCTATCCAGAAACTTATCCTGAATAAAGAAGAGGAAAACATCACTGATGTCATACGTGCCAGTGCAGAAGAAGGAATGCAGGATTTTAATCAATCACTTCATCAACTCGTCAAACAGGGGTTAGTAAAAGAAGAAGTATCTTTAAGATATTCACCTAATCCGGAGCAGTTAAAAATGCTCTTAAAAGGCATTTTCCTGTCTGATAGCAAAAAGATAATAGGATAGTTCTGACTTACTATTCCGTGATGAATTTATCAATAGACCTGGCAGCAATTTTCCCTTGTCCCATTGCCTCTATCACCGTTGCCGCACCTGTTACAATATC
>JAGUXD010000026.1 GCA_020062035.1 Candidatus Brocadiia bacterium
AGCAGAAAGCGCCGCATCTATCGCAACATTACCGCCCCCGATAACCAACACCCTTTTCCCGCTGAATTCAGATGATTTTATTTTATTCTGTTTGATTCTCTTGAGGAAATCTATACCCCATAAAACAGAAGGATTATCTTGTAGTATTTTCTTGGGCAACTGGGCACCAATGGCTATGAGGATTGCCTGATATCCTTTTTTATTAAGAGTGTCAATGGTAAAATCCTTTCCCAAGATATGATTGGTTTTGATAGTAATATTTTTATGTTGAGAGATTTTCTGAAGGTCTTTTAATAAGACATCTAAAGGCAATCTGTATTCAGGAATGGCATATCGCATCATCCCGCCTATTTCGTTATTTGCCTCAAAGAGTGTCAGCGAATATCCTTTTTGTGCCAGATAATAAGCCGTACTCAAACCAGATGGACCTCCGCCGATAATAGCAATGGACGGTCTATCGGCCTGCCTGTCTGCCTGTCTGCCTGTTAAGTGGTCAACTGGCTGACCGACTGACAGGGAGACAGAATCTATCGCATATCGTTTCAGTGCACAGATAGCAATCGGTTCATTTAATTCCGAACGGCGACAATTCTTCTCACAAGGATGAAAACAGACCCGTGCTAAAACAGAGGCAAAGGGCACCTTATGAGAAATTATCTCAAATGCCTCTTCAAGGCGGTCTTCTTTTATGGCTCTGATATAACTCGGCACATCCATTCCTACTGGACAGGTTCCCTGACATGGAACTAAAGATTTCACTCTATCAGAACCGATAGTAATTTTATCCATAATGGCGCCGGTCGGACAGACCTCAACACAGGCACCGCAGAACTTACAGCCAGAATCTTCTAAAGAAGAAAATCTCGTTCCGACAACCACCTTATCCTGATTTATAACAAAACCTAAAGCATCAACCCCTCTGATGTTTTTACAGAACCTCACACAGCGAAGACAGGAGATGCATAATTCATAATTGCGTCTGAAAAGCGGGTCGCTTTCTATTACCGCATAACTCCCTGGAACATAACGAGGAGTTGATAAAGAGATGCCAATATATTGAGAAATCTTCTGTAATTCACAACGTCCAAATTTAGGACAACATCTTTCTTTCTCCGGCACATTACTTGAGCACTGGGTTAGGGAGCAACCTTCTGCCTGGGCGCAGGTTAAGCAACTATGCGGATGTGAAGATAGAATTTTAGAGAGTTTCTCCTGACGTGCTTGACGAACCTCTTCGGTATCAGTAAATATCTCCATTCCGTCAACAACGATTGTCTCGCAAGCCCTCTGGAATCCGGATGTCCCTTTTACTTCTACAAGACATAATTGACACCCCAGTTCTTTATTGGTTGATTTGTTTTCAATCTTATTCTCACCTTGATAAACCCAATCCGAATTCCGCAATTCATCCTTCTGGGACATTGGCTCAAGGTCAGGATGACTGCACAGATGAGGGATATAGATACCTGCCTTCAAAGAAGCGATCAGAATTGTCTTGCCTTCTTCAACTCTAATGTCTCGGGAGTTTATTTTAACTGTAAGCATACCTCTCTTACTTTTCTGATAATCCCGTCTTTCTCAAGGCATAAGATTGAAAGCAATTTATCACGTGGGCCGTGTTCTATGAATTTATCAGGAACGCTGAGTGTAATAATCTTCTCCACTCTTCTGCGGGTTTGTTCTGAAGAACTGGCAAATTCCAG
This sequence comes from Candidatus Brocadiia bacterium, assembly GCA_020062035.1. Taxonomy (GTDB): domain Bacteria; phylum Planctomycetota; class MHYJ01; order JACQXL01; family JACQXL01; genus JAGUXD01. The sequence continues at coordinate 1,704 of JAGUXD010000026.1, forward strand.
AACCGCAGAGCCAAAACCACCTATTAGCGAATGTTCTTCTAATGTAATTATAAATGGTGCTTCTTGAAGGAGTTTAGTGATAAGTGTTTCATCCAATGGTTTAGCAAATCTCGCATTAATCACCCAGAGAGAGATATTCTCGTTCTGTAGTTCTTCTGCGGCATAATAGGCAGGATAGACCATTGAACCGTAGGCAAATAGGACTCCGTCTTTTCCTTCTCGTAATGTTTCTGCATTACCGAGATTTAAGGGGCGGGGTTGAGAAATTATCGGGTCAGGAATAATCGCACGCGGATAACGAATAAAAATAGGTTTCTGGCTCTGGATGGCAAAGAGAAGCATCTCTTTTAATTCCGCACCATCTCGGGGCGCCATCAGGATAAAATCCGGAAAGAGTCGGCAATAGGCAATATCATATAAACCGTGATGAGTAGGTCCATCTGCACCGACGATTCCGGCTCTATCCATTGCAAAGACCACAGAAAGTCTCTGCAAGGCAATCTCGTGAAAGAGTTGGTCAAATGCCCGTTGCAAGAAGGTGGAATAAATCGCTACGACGGGCAGGAGACCGGCTTTAGCCATACCGCTGGCTAAGCCAACTGCTTGCTGTTCACAGATACCGACATCAAAATATCTTTCCGGAAACTTTTGCTGTAACTTGACTAAACCTGTGCCGTCAGGCATTGCCGCAGTGATGCCTACTATTTTATCGTTCTTGAGGGCTATTTCTACGAGTGTCTCAGCAAAGACATCAGTGTAATTTATACCTATTGATTTAACAGAAGAAATCTTACCATCACTAATCTTAACCGGTCCAATGCCGTGCATCTTATAAGGGTCTCCGATTGCCTCTGGAAATCCAGAACCCTTTTCAGTGATGATATGAAGTAAAATGGGTCCGTTTAGTTGAGCGATGGATTTGAGGTTATCAATAAGTGTTTTGAGATTATGGCCGTCAATTGGACCGAAATAATTCCAGCCAAGTTCCTGGAAAACAGCCCCGCCTAATGGTGATAAAGCCGCGGCCTTGAGATGCTCTATTGCCTTTTCCATTTGCTGACCTAATTTAGGTATTCTCTCAAGAACCGCATAGATGTCTTCTTTTAAGTCCTGATATAGATAAGAAAATCTCAGTTTATTGAGATAATTAGCGAGAGAGCCGATGGTATGAGAGATGGACATCTTATTATCATTCAGGATTACAATCAGGTCTGACTTGCGACTGCCGGCATAATTGAGTGCCTCTAAATTCATTCCCGTAGTTAAGGCGCCATCACCACAAACCGCAATGACCTTGCGCTTTATACCAGAAATAACGTCGCCTTCTGCAATGCCTAATGCAGTAGGGATGGATGTTCCGGCATGACCCACGAGGAAGGTATCATAAGGACTTTCGGCAGGGTCAGTAAATCCGCTCAAGCCCTGATAAAGCCGAATGGTATCAAAACGGTCTTTTCTGCCTGTGAGTATTTTATGCGTATAGCACTGATGACTTACATCCCAGATAAGACGGTCATATTCCAAGTTAAATACATAATGTAATGCAATAGTTAATTCAATAACACCTAAATTAGAGCCCAGATGACCACCGTTTTTGAATGTAACTTCAATAACCTTATTTCGTATCTCTTCGGCTAATTGTTGGAGTTTTTCTATAGGCAGTTTCTTCAGGTCCGAAGGGGTATTTACCTGAGATAGAACACTCTCATCTTTCATAATGAAATTGCAAGCTGTGGTCTCATCTTTTCCGAATAAGCAAATAATCTGCTAATTGTTTGAGAAGATGGGCTTTTTTGCCGAAGATATCCAATGCTTTCTTTGCCTTTTCCACTAATCGCTTGGCTTTTTTATTGGCTCTTTCCAGTCCGATTAGGGCCGGGTAAGTTAACTTATTCATTTTTACATCTTTGCCCGGCGTCTTGCCGAGGTTGTTCTTTGAAGACGAGATATCCAGGATATCATCAACTATCTGAAAAGATAGACCTAAATTCCTGGCATAAGAAGTAATTGCGGATAATTGTTTTTGTCTGGCATTAGAGATAAGAGCAGCGCCTCTGGCTGAAACAGTAATCATCGCGGCTGTCTTACGAAGATGCATCTGTTCTAGGACCCTCTTTTTATGTCCCGCAGGAGCAGGATTTGGGCTGTTCTCGTTTTCTATATCCAACACCTGTCCGCCAATCATACCGACTGAACCTGCGGCCCGTGCTAATTCACTTATCAATTCAGGGATAATTTTCTTGTGCTGGATTTTTTCTGCGACAATCTGGAAAGAAAGAGTCAGAAGGGCATCCCCTGACAGGATTGCGATGGGTTCACCAAAAACCTTATGGCAGGTCGGTTTCCCTCGTCGGATATCATCATTATCCATTGCTGGTAAATCGTCGTGAACCAGAGAATAAGCGTGAATAAACTCCAGTGCACAGGCAAATGGCATTACTTTATTATTAGTAACCCCGAATAGTTCGCCTGTCATCAGAGCCAGTATTGCCCGCAAACGTTTACCGCCATTAAGCACGCTATAACGAATTGCCTGATGAATGGTTTCGGGAAAAGTGAAAGAGGGGAGGAGATATTTATTAAGTGCCTGATTCACCAACCGACGCTTTGTAGATAAATACGTCTCCATAAAATTTAACCACAGATTACACAGACATTCACGGACTGTAAAGAATTACTTTACAAAATATAATGCGGGCTGTCCAAAAAGTCCTTGCTTTAGATAATCCCGATAAATCGGGACTATAATTTTTCTAAAAGGAGGATGTGAGTTATGAAAATATTTAAGGAGTATCAACCTAAACAAACCTTTCTCTTACCGCCGGGATGAAAGAAGTATTAGCCCAACCCG
>JAGUXD010000005.1 GCA_020062035.1 Candidatus Brocadiia bacterium
ATTATAGAATTCTTTTTAAGAATTCCCCGTTTTTCTGCCATTTCTATAATATATTTAGCGATTCTATCTTTTACACTACCAGAGGGATTAAAAAACTCTAGTTTGCTATAAATAGTTGCCTTCCTGTTCTGAAGTCGTATAGGTATTATCGGAGTATTACCAATCGTATCTAAGATATCCTGCATAACGCATAAACAACGGTGTTTGTTCATCATCCTTTTCTTCAACCTGTTCTCTCTGGGTAGGACTCAATGCCGCTTCAGACTGGATGGAGTTTATCCCGCTCTTGGCGGGGCTGCGGCTCAATATAAACTTGCGCTAAAAGAAACCACCTTATTATTAAATAGCATTATAAGATTTTGGATTTCGGTCTGTTCTTTTTGAGAAAGTTTAGATATCGCTTCAGCAAGGTTGGTTTGCGTTTCAGATGGAAATAATTTATCCAGAATTATAGAAAGCATATCAATGATTTCTATAAGGTCTCTGCTTTGCTTACTAAAAGACGACTTCTTAAAAAGACCGATTTGATAATAATTCTCTATTTCATTTTTTATCCGCGAACAAAATTGGAGTAATTCCTCCTTTTTCTCCCGCTGGGATGATAAGTCAGTTATTTCATTGTTATATGCTTTATCAAGAAATTCCATTATGGCAAGAATATCTTGGAATATCTTGGATAAAACATTTTGTTCCAGTGCTAAAATGAGTTTATTTTTATTTTCTTCTGAATTTGATAAGATAGCAGATGGTGGATACGAGGTTTTTTTATAATCGCCAAGAAGCCCAGACCGATACATCGCATATTCTTCAAATAACAGAGCCACAAAATAAGAAACCTTTTCCTGAAGTAATAACATGGATGTAGCATCGTAGCGCGAATACACTTTCTCAAAAAGGGAATCCAGTTTTTTAACATATTTTACTTCCCATTGCAGCCATTTTTCTATTGCTGATGCCAGGGCTTCACTCGGCGTCTGAAATGTTCCTAAAAGTTGCTTGATAATTCGTTCCCATCCAGTTTTTCCTTCCTTGATACTGTTTGTATCAGACATAAAATCTTTAAGTTCTTTATCCAGTCGGTATAATTCCGAGATAACCTGAGAGAAAAAGACGATATTTTTTTGTCGGTTCTTAGAAATCAACCCGGAAACCACGCTGAAATAAAGAGATGTGCTTGTCTCACTATCCGGGAGATTTACTTCTATTTTCCATCCCTCACATAGAAAAGGTAAGGTCCCGAGAGGTTTTAAGGAGATTTGAAAACATCCATCTTCTTTAATAATAATCCATAATGTCTCTATTAACTCAAATCTTATACTATCTACAGAAGTTAGTTTAGCATAGATATTAGTTTTGATAACAGTGTTTTCTGGCAAATTACTTTTCCCAGAAATAATGATTGGTTTCTGAATATATTCTGTGTCCGAGAATACGAATAAGGACGAATCTAATTTAAGAAAAACTTCCTTCTTATCTTCTTCTGTTTGTGGATAAACAACGCCGAGATGAGATATTAGAAGAAATAACAAACCATACCATATCCCGAATCTCAAATCTTCTTTCATATCAGTTCTCTATAGCAAATTGCTCTATAATTTCTGGGTTTTCCTTAAAGATAATAAAATTAATATCATCTAAGAACGGCGTTTCTAATAATGGTGTATTTATCCAGTTTGTAGCAGGATTAGGCTGGCTGGAAGAAAATACAACCTGATACTTAAACATCGGTTCCCTAAGAAATACCTCAAGTGAGTCGCCTTGGTTGTCCAATAAAGAAGAAATGTGATTTTCTTGATTATCAAGTAGTCGGATTTTTATGTTACGGTTTTTTCTATCCCAGTTTTTAGGGAAATAAGTGGAAAAGAAAGGAATAATTTTTATTTTTCCTGCCTGCACCGAAGCCTCGGCAGGCAAGCCAGACGATTTATTATTTATCATAATTACATCCGAAATAAACTCTGCTTCGCCTTTATAATATCTCCCCGAATAGAACTCTTCCTTAAAGAACTCTTTGGCGTCCTTGGTTGTTTGAGGTATCCTGATAATAATTTCATCAATAGTAAAATCTCCTGATGAATTCCAGAATTCTGCATCTGGTTTTTCTCCGAATCTAATAATATTACCTGCTGATAGATTTATGTGTTTGATAATCTCCGGTGGGAAAAGTTCCGGTTGTTTATATACATATTTAGTATAAGAATCGTTACCATTGATACAGAAACTATAAATATCAGAAGGATTTATTCTAATATCCGAAATCTCATTCGTTCCTAAACACCATCGGCAGTATCCCTTGAGCAACAATCCTTGTTTTTTCATAGATGGCACTCCTGCCTGAGGCAGGCAGGCCGAACAAGGTTGCACTCTTTTAGAAACCCGTGGATTACTATCCCAGGCAATTCCAATATGAAGCCACCGATGATGATTTTCTGTTATTTCGTCTCTAGTTTCCGTGCTAAACGGTTTTGGAGAGGTAGCAAAAATATACTCGTCTGGTTGATTTCCCAGACTGCTGTCAATCTCCCAGAACCAAATATATTTGTCAGAGGGTTTAATCCTCAGAAAATGTGGTAATGTGGGATAGAATAATTTACTCCAGCCCGAAGGGAAATATATTACCGAAAAGATGTCCTGACAGGGCTGGTAATTATATTTAGGATGTGAGGGTGCCGCAGTTTTCTTATTAAGTGTGAAGATAATGCGAGGTTTTAGTGAACTCGTGTAATAATTCGGTTTTATCCAGAAAGACACAGCACAGATAAATCTCTTTTTTCCATAAAGATTTTCGTAATCGACTCCATCTACGAAATTGTTTTCTGCCAGATATGCCGGACAGGCACTATCTTCGGAATACACTCCATCAGGACGTAATGCCCCGCCATCAAATAAATCAGAACTTTTAAACTCGTTATTCTTTATATTGACCGGGTTACCACTGCCAGCAGAATAGTTCGCCCAAAGATTATTAAAATGATGCCTAAAGGTGATATTTTGTTTCTTATCGTCATAATAATTTTCTGTTGTGGCTAAAGCAATTCCTCCGTCCTCATAACACATTATTGGCAAGTTATCTATAGACGGCTGAGGATAAGTTTGAAGAGCAGATAATTTTTTATTACCAGACGCTCCACCATCCTGCATACTCAACTTACCTTTACTAAATTCTGCTTGAGTCGTCTGGTTATAAATATCATAAAAATGAATTACACCCCTGGTTAAATAATCCGTTTCAATATTCATCACTCCCGAAGATGCCCCTCTCAGAACCATTCCTAAAGATTCTATCTCAAAATATCCGCGTGGGACAAAGCAGAACTCTGTGCTATAGTTTATCAAATCACTCTTATCCACTGAGCGATAAAGAAGATAATCAGGATTAAATTTATTTAATTGGGTATTGGGGTTAGCATTCGCTTTGATAAGGTCCGCTCGGGCTTGTGCCAATTCATACGCCGCCGGTGTAGAAATATCGCCCAAAAATCCTTCTGAAACAAGTCTATCACAAAAGTTATAAAAGGACTGCCATTCTGTAAAAGGTGAGCGATTTCTTTCTTCTATAATTCTCTCTGCAAGTTCTTCTATTAGTTGAGTATGCTCCGGTGTCTTAAGGTCAACAATCCGCAGTTTGCCGATTCGCTTTTCCGCAGGCGAGACATCATCTTCTCGTTCTGTCTCAGCTGAGGCGGAGGGGGCGGGCGTGAAAGAAACCGGCTTATTTATTCCTCCGCTGAATATTGAGCGACTAAAAGACCCGACATCTTGTTCATCTTCAACTGATTGATGAAGATATACCCCTTCTAAATCCCAGAGAACTGCCATTAAAACCGGCTTACTTACGGTGTTAATATTTATAGGATGACGCGGCTCTATCTCTAATTTTTCAGGCACCAGTTCACGCCATCTGTAAATATCAATCCCTTTTTTGACTTGTTCTGCGATGTTATATCGGGGACTCGGCTTTATCACCTTGAAATCCGGTGTTCCATGAACAGTTATATAGTCCTTTATTTTGTCATACACCTTTTCTGTTAAGATATTCTTTAATTCCTCCTTAAATTGGAATGAACTTTTGGGTTTTTTATTTCTTGCCC
>JAGUXD010000099.1 GCA_020062035.1 Candidatus Brocadiia bacterium
GTCTGCTCCTTTTACGAGAACATGCGGTTTTATCTGTTTGATGAGGTTTATTGGCGTGGGTTCGTCAAATATGACTATATAATCTACTGAAGATATGGCAGAAAGAACCTTGGCTCTTTCTTTCTGCTTAAAGATTGGTCTGTTTGCTCCTTTGATTTTACGCACGGATTTGTCAGAATTCAGTCCGACTACCAGAATATCTCCCTGCGCACGGGCAAACTCTAATACCTTTATATGTCCTGGATGAATTATGTCAAAACAACCATTGGTAAATACAAACTTTTGCTGATTAGCACGATGGTTATGGAGTTCTTTAAGTAATTCCTTCATCACCTTGAGTTTGGAAAAACCGCTCCTTGCAGGAACAAGATTATTGCGAGAGATGATTTCCTCTCTGCTGACTGTGGCGGTTCCGATTTTACTTACCACAACCCCTGCGGCTAGGTTGGCTAAATGAAGTGCATCCGCGTAAGATAAACGCGAAGCAAAGGCAATACCTAATGTTGCCAGAACCGTATCGCCGGCACCAGTAACATCATAGACATCGCGGTGTCGAGAAGGGTCAGAATATGTCCTGCCCTTTTTATCCATAAAATATAATCCTTTGGGACCAAGCGTAATTACTACAAAATCCAAGCCACATCTCTTTAACAATAATTTAGCCGCACCCCGAAGACACTCGGGGTCATCTATTTCAACACCGGTTGCCTCTTCGGTTTCTGAGCGGTTCGGAACAATTGCGGTCGCTCCATAATACTTGCTGAAATCTGTACCTTTTGGACCAATCAAAACCGGTTTATTATATCTACGGCACAGAGAGATTACTTTCTCTAAAACGGTTTTAGAAAGGATGCCTTTATCATAATCAGATAGAATTACTATATCTACTTCCTTGAGATTGAGAGATATGTGTTTAATGAGTTTCCTTTCAGACACTGATGAAATCCGATTCTTCTCAGATGAAATCTCTTTATCCACCCTTAAGACCTGTTGGTTATGAGCAATCATTCTCTCTTTTATCGGAGAAATGTAATTCTTATCGGTGATAAGCCCGGTATAATCAATAGTGTGATATGTCTTTCTAAGAGAGTGCAGGAGTTTGGTTATTTGCGAACTCGCATAATCAGGACCGATTAATCCTAAGGCAATTACCTTGGCACCGAGGGTAATAAGATTATGAACCACATTACCGGCACCGCCCAACCGGTTCTCTTCTCTCTGGACATTCAGGATTTGGATGGGTGCCTCAGGCGAGATGCGATTGACATCACCCCAGACATAGCGGTCAAGTATAAAATCGCCCATCACAATAACCCGAGGCGATGGTAAATTATAAATCAAATCCGCATTCATAATAATAATTATAACTATCTATCAGATACTGTCAATTTTATAGTGACTAAATTAGGTTGACCCTGTTAGAGATGCTTGATATTATTGATATATCAGCAAAAGAGCGAGTTTAGCCGAGAGGTATCTATGAGGGTATTGTTATTGTGTGATAGGATAATAGAGGCGTGTTGGCTTTCTGCCATTATTATTGCACCACTTTTCTTTAATTACCATTCCTCGGTTGTCTTTGACTCTGATAAGAGTATCCTTGGACGCTCAATTGCCGTTGTGATGTTGGTCGCCTTTATTATTAAGAGATTCGCCTTTACCAAAACAGATAATTCGTCCCATGGGACAATTCGTAATCTGCAATCTATTAAGCATCCTCTTTTTATAATTGCATCACTTCTTGCCTTGAGTTATTTTGTCTCCACCCTTTTGGGAGTTTTACCAAGCGGTAGTTGGTGGGGCAGTTATGCCCGGGGCCAGGGCACTTATTCTTTACTGGGCTATTTTGTTATCTTCGCCATTACAGTTTTTACCCTTAGAGATAGAGAACAGATAGAGCGAATCTTAATTACTATTGTGCTTACTTCTATCCCGATTGTAATATACGGTTTTGCCCAGAAGTTGAAGTTAGACCCGGTATCCTGGGATATGGATTTTTCTATGCGTATTGCCTCTACTCTGGGCAATCCCATCTTTTTAGGCTCATACCTGATAATGGTAATGCCGATTATTGTTTATTTATTATTAGTCAGCCATTCCATCTATCAACGACTTTTTTACCTTATTTTATTATTAAGTCAGTTTCTATGTTTAATACTCACGCAAAGTAGAGGCCCTTTATTAGGATTGATTATAGGAATGTTTCTGTTTACGGTGCTTGGCGGGCTTGCGTTTCGCAAGAAAGTGATTGTCTGGAGTAGTTTCACAATCGTTGCTCTGGTAATTGTATTTTTTATTGTTTTGGGGATGCCGAATAGTCCTTTAGAAGGAATAAAACCCCGGATAGGAAGATTGGGGCGGATGTTTGAAGCCCGTGAGGGCGCGGCACAGGTCAGATTACTTATCTGGCAAGGGATTATCAAGATGGTCAAATCAGATTACACCCGCGCCATCATCGGCTATGGACCCGAAAATATGTTCATACCATATCATAAATATAGCCCGACAGAATTGGTGATAAGTGAAAACCGCATTGCTTTTCCTGACCGCGCCCATAACGAGTTCTTTGATACCCTTATTACTAACGGCATCAGCGGCACTTTTGTATATCTGTTATTATTTGCCGCTATTATTTTCTACACCTTTAAGCATCTCTTTCTGATTAAGACAACAAAAGATGTCGTAGTAATCACTTTCTTATTAGTAGTTTTTACTCTGGCAGGAGCAGGTATTCCGATATTACTGAACAAAACGATATTTTTAGCCATCGGAATACCAATCGGGCTCATTACAGGTGCGGTTGTCTATTTATTCTTTGTATTACTTTCATCCCGCACCTTTTCAGCATCATCCTCGCCTTTATCCCGCTTATTCGTAATATCTTTGTTTTCTGCGATAATAGGGCATTTTGTAGAAAGCCAGTTCGGGATTGCCCTGACCGCGGCCCGGGTTTATTTCTGGTTTTATCTGGCAGTATTATTTGTCTACATCAAAGGAATTATTAATGATAAAGTTGAGTCAGATGCTAATATCTTATTTCTTATTCCTATAATTACTCTCTTCCTCAGTATCTGTGCCTTTAATTTTATTACCCATCAGGTATTTGCTGAGAACATCAATCAAATAACAAGAGCCGTTATAATGATTATTATTTGCTGGTGTGTCTTTAGCGTCTTTTTGTATATCTCGTATCGTAGTTTTCTTATTGCAGTTATCCCTGCAGGAGCGACAATTTTATTTATTATAGTCCTGCTCTCATTCCTGCCGCCCTTGCAAATCCCGACCAAAACAATCACATTCTTCTATATCTGGATTATGGCAAATATTATTTTAGCGGCATATCTGCTGAAGGAGAAAATACAGATTAAGGGCAGGGCTCAACCTAGCCCGACCTCAACTTTTACTTTTGCCCCATCATTGGCTTTAATCTTAATTTTAATCGTCGTGCTCTGGTACACCGATATTCAGGTAATCCATTCGGCTATTATTTATAAAATCGGTTCAAGCCAGGAAAAAGACAAGCAATGGGAAATTGCCTTAAAGTATTATGAACAGGCGACTCAACTTTCAAGAGATAAAGGCAATTATTATGGCGCATCAGCCAGAATGTGTTTAGAAAAATACTATAGAGAAGCAGAACCTGACAGGAAAAAATTCTGGGCTGATAAATGCCTCGGGCTATTGTTAAAATCCGTTGATTATGATGCCTTAAATCCTGTGCGCAACGTTAATCTGGCACGATTTTATCGCGTCCTGGCAAGGGAATCTCCTGACCCTGAAAAACGAGAAGCACTGTTTTTATTAGCCAATAAGTATTATGAGATTGCCTGTCGGCTCTCACCCAATCATCCCTCTCTCAGAAACGAATGGGGAGAGGTTTATCACGAGATGGGCAGATTAGACCAAGCCATCAGACACTATGAACTTTCTTCTCAAATCGCAGAGGGTTTCTCAGAGACATATTCTCATTTAGGCGATGCCTATTTAGAAAAAAGAGATATACCAAACGCCTTAAAATATTATCGTCAGGCCGCTCAGATTCACTGGAAATCATTTGCGGATTTACGCGACCCTAATCAAGAAGCAATATTCCTGCGAACCAATCAAACCCTGAACAAACACGAGCCGGATAACTATATCCCATATTATAATTTCGCACAATTTTATCTGATGAAACGGCAACTAAAACAAGCCAGAGAAATGGCAGAGAAATCACTTTCCTTGGCACCTAAAGAAGAACAAAGACCAATCAATGACCTTATAGAAAAAATAGTAGAAAGTAGAAAGTAGAGACCCACAGGGTCCCGGTGGGAGTAGAAAGTTTTTCTCTCTCCTTTCTACTCTCCAACCCTGAATGGTGAACTTAAGGAGGTTTTTGACCATTTTAGCAGGGGTAAAAATCAACCTATCACCTTCATCATCATCTCGGGAGCATAGGCCGGACAACCACCTCCCTCATATTTCTCAGTAATGCTGGATAAATCTATCTGGTCGATTACTTCAC
>JAGUXD010000190.1 GCA_020062035.1 Candidatus Brocadiia bacterium
ACTTCCAGAACGCCTTCCAGGTCTGCTTCCAGGTGCGATTTCAAGACCGCTTTCAAGTCCGCTTCTAACTCCGATTTCAAGTCAGATTACAATACTGATTCCAATTCCCCATTATTAAAGGGGGATTATTCCACTCGGTCCGAAGGACTCCTTCGGAGCTAAATAATTACCATTCGTCATCTTCCATTCCTCTCTTACTCGCTGTTAGACCCCAGTGGGGTCGTTACAGTAAATTATATTTACCCCCGATTTCATCAGGGCATCGGGGCAGATGGACCCGGATAAATCAAACAGATTTTTATCGGTGTTTATCTGCGGTTTAATATGGCGGATACGGGTTAATATATGGGGGTTGGAAATAGAGACAGGTCAGTGTGTGGTAGAAACATTGCTGAGACGAATTCTTCAGTAAAGATGTTGTCAGTAGATAGTTCAATATAGGTCATTTTATCGGCTATTTTTTTTGCCTTTGCCATAGCGATATATGATAAGAGAATCATTCTCGCGCCTTCAACCGAGCCGTTGCCGATATACTGGAAGTTTTCTATCGGAACCGCAGGTAATAAGCCAATTTCAATACTTTTAGTAATATCTAAATGGCTTCCAAAACCGCCGGCGATATAGAATCTCTGGACATCCTTTATCTGATAATTCATTTTCTTCAGGAGGGTGGAGATACCGGCATAGACCGCGGCTTTGGAGCGGATGAGATGGTCAATGTCTGCCTGGGTCAGGACAATATCCCTGCCAGTGGCGGACCTTTCCTTCGGGACGATAAGATATTCCAGTCCTTCATCACCCGGCCTGATAATTTCGGATTTAGGATTTGGGATTTGGGATTTCAGTGGTTGGATCTTGCCAGCGCGGTTGATAATACCTGCTTTTAGCATTTCCGAGATAATCTCAATTAGTCCAGAGCCGCATATACCAGAGGGTTTTGTGGAACCAATAGTTTCTAGGCTTGGCGTGGCATTGGGCGAGATTATTTTTACCTTCTGGATAGCGCCTTTGATAGCACGGGTCCCGGATGAGATTCCGCTTCCTTCAAAGGCCGGTCCGATTGAACAGGCACAAGAGACGAGCCAGTCCTTATTACCGAGGACAATCTCGCCGTTTGTTCCCATATCAATATACATAGAGACATCTTGTTTCTCAGCGAGGTCAGAGACAAGTAAGCCGGCGGTAATATCGCCGCCGATATAACTTGAGACTCCGGGGGCGCAGGCGAGAAGTCCGCGGTGATTTATCCTGATGCCGACTTCAGCGGCACGGATTACAGGCATCTCGTTTGTTACCGCAACATATGGCTCTTTGCGGAGATAGGTCGGGTCTATATTCAGTAATAGATGAAGCATTGTCGGATTGCCGGCACAGACAACCGCGCTAATATCATCAGGTTTTATATTCCCCTTCTTACTACAGGAGTCCTGAATAAGGTTATTAATATTATCAATTACTGCGAGGTGTAGTTTTTCTAATCCTTTTCTTTCACTGGCAAAGATAATTCTGGAAATAATATCATCACCATAAGTAATCTGTTTATTAAAAGAGCCTATTGCACAAAGGGTTTCTTTGCTTACCATATCAATTAGATGAGCAACAACAGTGGTGGTTCCGATATCAAGAGCAAGGCCATAATTTGTTTTTGAGGTATCCTTGGCTTCTAAAAAGACCAGTTCAGTGGTGCCGTTTCTTTTGCCCAGTGTTGCGGTAATCTGATAGTTATTCTGGCGCAGGAATTTAGACAGTGTTCTGAGGTTAAAGAGCCCTGTCTGGATGGCTGAGATGCCGATTTTACGCAGTTCGCGGTAGATTCGCTCAAGGTCGCTTACGGTGTCTTCAAGTGATGGCGGAGCCAGGTTGAGAAATAGTTTTGTGGCTAAAGGACTTGAGAAAAGTATCTTTGCCTCGTGGATGATATCCGGTTCTAATTCTTCAACCGCAGAGTAGATATCAAGGTATTTCTGTGCGCGGGCGCTCAGGAGTATCTCGCCTTCATCGGCTCTTGATTCAGGCGGGATTTCTATCTGGACCTCCTCAAAGACCTTTGACTCACAGGCTAATATAACACCGTCATCAATCTCTTCCGGAGTAAGTAAGGATGTAGTCAGGGACGAGACCTTACCCTGTTTGAGAATGACGCGGCATTTTCCGCAGACACCGTCGCCTCCGCAGATACTCTGGATGTGGATATCGGCCAATCGTGCGGATTCAAGAATCGTGGTTCCTTTATTTATCTCAACGGTTTTATTAAACGGTAAAAACTTGACCTTGACTTTGTTCATAGTGTATAGTAATAATTATAAAAAAAATAGGGGTCAAGAAAATAAGAACACAGAATACAGTCCCAGAGGGAAGAATACCCCGATGGACATCGGGGTGTCCTGTATACTATATGAAGACAGATTTTCTTTCCAGAATAGATTCATTGATAAAGATTGCGTTAGAGGAAGATATCGGTAAGGGCGATATCACGAGCAATCTTTTAATACCTCGAGGAAAGAGAATAACCGCAGAGATTATTGCTGAGAAATCAGGTATTATTGCCGGGCTTTTCTCAGTCAAACTTGTTTATCAGAAATTATCAAGGTCCATAAGGATAACTCTGACTGCTCAAGATGGAGATGAAGTAAAAAAGGGAAGCCGATTGGCGGTCATAGAGGGTCAAGCAAGGGCAATTCTAACGGGTGAAAGAACCGTTCTGAATTTCTTACAGCGACTCTCCGGTATCGCAACACTTACCAATAAATTTGTAAAGAAGGTATCTGGCTATAAAGTGAAGATACTTGATACCCGAAAGACGGTTCCGGGCTGGCGGTTTCTGGATAAATACGCGGTTCAGATTGGTGGTGGGTTCAATCATCGCTTCGGGTTAGATGATGCGGTGTTGATTAAGGGAAATCATCTTAGAGCCATAGGAGCGGATGGTATCAAAAAAGCATTGGGAAGGATGAACAACCCCCTGCCCCCCTTTATTAAGGGGGAATATCAGAGGTTAGAAATAGAGGTAACTAATTTAGGGAAATTTAGAAAGACATTGGAACTTCTGAAGAATAGCAAATTAGAGAGAGCGATAATTATGTTGGATAATATGCGCTCTCGTGATGTAAGGCAGGCGGTTCAAATAAGAAATAAGGTCAATAAACGAATCTTATCCGCCAGAGGCGGATCTGTCCTGCACATGCGGGACACAGGGAAGCAAGAAAAAGACTGCATCCGACTTGAGGTATCAGGTGGGATTAATCTCAGTAATGTGCGAGAATTTGCCTCTACAGGCGTTGATTTCATTTCTGTTGGGATGCTGACACATTCACCCAAGGCATTAGACATTTCAATGAGAGTGAGAGACCCCGAATACTTTCGGGGTTTAGGGCAGGGTCGTAAATAGGTCATTAGCGCCATATGTTGTTCCGCTGATATTAGTAGCAACCACCCGATATTCATATTGGTTGTTTGGTGTAAGCCCTGATAGGATATATGAAATAGGAACAGGGCTTGTGCCAGCGCCAGTAGTCCCAACTGTAATAGTAGTATAGTTACTTGGTGGATCAGTAACTAATCTCCATTGGAAAGAGACAGTGGTCGCGGCACCGTTCGGATTTACAGTTGCATTTAATCTCGCAGAGATGTTAGTTATCTCAGTGGCAGACACGGTCGTAGCGCTGGGTGGTGCAGGTGGTGTTGTAAACGATAAGATAGAGCCATATGATGTTCCAGAGGTGTTCGTTATGACTGCCCTGAAGTAATACAGGGTATTTGGTATCAAACTGCTTAGAGTATCTGAGATTGGAGTGTATGAGTATCCTGAGCCAACTGATTGTGTAATGGTGCTTGTAGTAGGTGGTGAAGTTGTTCCATATTGGAAATAGCCCTCAGATAATAAGCCATTCGGGTTCATTGTTCCATTCAGAACACCAGAATTATAGGTTACATTAGTTGCTGTGATAGTATATACAGTCGGAAGGGTTCTAAACGATAAAATAGAACCATACGCTGTTCCATA
>JAGUXD010000145.1 GCA_020062035.1 Candidatus Brocadiia bacterium
ATCTGCAACCAGCATAGAAAGGATTTAAAATATGCCTATAAAATTCACGATTGATGGCAAGGAAGTCCGGGCAAAGCCGGGGCAGACCGTATTACAGGCAGCATTGGATAACGGTATTGACATTCCTCATCTTTGTTATTATCCGGCACTGCCGCCTTTTGCGGGTTGTCGCTTATGCATTGTTGATGTAAAGGGCGGTAAGGCGCCAATGGCTTCCTGCGCCCTGTCTGTGAAAGATGGGATGGAAGTTACCGCGCATAGCGAACGACTGCACCAATTCCGTAAAACCGCACTTGACCTGATTATCTCTGACCATCCGGCAAATTGTATGACCTGTGAGAAAAATGGCTTATGCGATTTGCAGAAATACATCTATGAATTCGGGCTGGAGAAGACCTCTTATGAAGGCGAACGAACGAGTTATCCGAATGAAACCGGTAATCCCTTAATTGAGATGTCATATCAGACCTGTATTATGTGTGGTCGTTGTGTCATTGCCTGTAACGATGCAGTGGTTAACGAAGCCATAGATTTTACCAGAAGAGGATTTGCTACCAAAATAACTACACCACTTGATATATCCCGCAAGGATTCTGACTGCGTTTTCTGCGGTGCTTGTGTGGATGTTTGTCCGGTTGGCGCTCTGATTGACAGAACCGGTAGATTTAGCGGGCGGATAATGGATTGTGAACAAATCCCAGTTGTTTGTCCTTACTGCGGTTGTGGTTGTAGTATTATTTTAGATGTAAAAGATAACCAGATTATCCGCTCAAGAGGTAATCCGAATGGGCCCGCTAATCACGGATGGCTCTGTATCAAGGGGCATTTCGGGATGGATTTCGTGCGTCACCCTGATAGATTAGGGAAACCACAGATTACACAGATTAACACAGATTTCGCTAAACTAAAAACCTGTCGTCCAATTTCTAACATCCAGCTTCCGGAATATCCATCTAATGCCTTAGATGAATCAATCACACAGAGCCGTGAGAAATTAGCGCGTCCACTTATTCGTAAAGGTGGAAAATTAACCGAAGCAACATGGGAAGAAGCAATTGATTTGGTGGTGAAGAAATTCGCCGAGATTAAGAATAAATACGGCAGTGAAGCACTGGCCGTTCTGGCTTCTGCCAAGTGCTCTAATGAAGAAAACTATCTGATGCAGAAATTCTGCCGTGTGCTTTTTGGAAATAATAATGTTGACCACTGTGCGCGGTTGTGTCACGCCTCTACAGTTGCCGGATTAGCCAAGTCATTTGGTAGCGCCGCTATGACTAATTCTATAGATGAGATAGAGGGTGCTGATGTAATTTTAGTTATTGGCTCTAATACAACTGAGGCACATCCGATTATTGGCTATGCGATAAAACGGGCTGTCAACAAAGGAGCCAAACTCATTGTCTGTGACCCTCGCAGGATTGAATTAGTGGATTTTTCTGATGTCTGGCTCCAACAACGATGTGGCTCAGATGTTGCCCTGATAAATGGATTAATGTTCGTAATTCTTGAAGAAGGATTGGAAAACAAGGAGTTTATCAATAATCGCACCGAGGGTTTTGAGGAAGTGAAACAAGTTGTGGCAAAATATACTCCCGCAAAGGCAGAAGAAATCACAGGTGTTTCAGTTGGGAATATCCGCAAAGCCGCCCGTCTTTATGCAACTGCTAAAAACGCAATGGTTTTCTACTCTATGGGTATTACCCAGCACACGACCGGGACCGATAATACAATGTCGCTGGCAAATTTAGTAATGCTCTGCGGACATGTTGGGAAACCATCATCCGGTCTTAATCCTCTGAGAGGGCAGTCAAATGTTCAGGGTGCCTGTGATGTCGGATGCCTGCCTAATGTCTATCCAGGTTATCAGGCGGTAAATGTCCCTGAGATAAAGGAGAAATTCCAGAAACTATGGGGTGTAGGATTAAGTGATAAAATTGGATTAACTGTTACCGAGATAATTGACTCAGCAACAGACGGCAAAATCAAGGGGCTTTATATTATGGGCGAAAACCCGATGCTTTCTGACCCGAATATCAGCCACGTGGATGAAGGATTAAAGAAATTAGATTTTCTGGTCGTGCAGGATATGTTCCTGACGGAGACGGCACAGCGAGCAAGTGTGGTCCTACCGGCTTGTAGTTTTGCAGAGAAAGACGGTTCTTATACGAATACTGAAAGGCGGGTGCAGTGGTCAAACCCTGCAATCAAACCACTTGATGGGAGCAGGGCTGATTGGAAGATACTTTCCGAAATCGGCACAAAGTTAGCCAAAGAATTAGGGATTAATACCACGTTTGATTATAAATCCGTGAGTGAACTTACTGACGAAATTGCCTCGCTTACTCCGCAGTACGGCGGTATTATCCATAACAGATTAAATGGCGAACTGGGAAACCGCCAAACTGGACTTCAATGGCCCTGCCTGACCCAAGACCATCCCGGTACCAAATTCCTGCACAAGGATAAATTTACCAGAGGGTTAGGCAAATTTCATCCCATAGAATACAAACCACCTGCAGAAGAACCTGATACAGATTATCTTTTTATATTGACAACAGGTAGGAATCTTTATCACTATCATACTGGCTCAATGACCCGTCGTTCTATAGGACCTGTATTTGCAGTGCCAGATGCTTATGTAGAAATAAATCCAGATGATGCTGAAGAGTTAAGTATTTCTGATGGCGATAAAATAAATGTTACCTCACGCAGGGGTTCCATCAATATTAAAGCAAGTATTACTGGACGAGTCCCAAAAGGGACTATATTTATTCCGTTCCATTTTGCTGAGTCAGCGGCAAATATGCTTACTAATACAGCAATTGACCAGATTGCCAAGATACCGGAATTTAAGGTCTGCGCGGTGCGCATAGAAAGGATTTAACCACAGATTACACAAATAAGTAGGACATACTGAAAAACTCCAAATAACCGTTGGATAAAATTAAGTGGCTTAGTGCCGTGGGAGGTATTAGCAAGGATATAGACGAGTTAAGACGATAAGGGAACGAAGATAAAAACCAAACCATTGGGCTGACAGAAAAAGTCTATTCGTTTAATAAGATATAAAATCATTTTTCAGCAGACCTTAAAATATATTATAACAGGCTGTCTAAAAAGTTACAGATATTTTGATATGACAGCCATAAAATAGTCAAAATATCTGAAGGAACCATCTTTATACCCAAATTATATCTCTTCAC
>JAGUXD010000100.1 GCA_020062035.1 Candidatus Brocadiia bacterium
AGTGGATTTGCCTGAATTGGGTAAGCCGACTAATCCTACATCAGCAATGAGTTTCAGTTCTAAATAGAGATAACGTTCTTCGCCGGGCTGGCCTTTTTCTGCATAACGCGGTGACTGATTGATTGAGGTCGCAAATGCCCTGTTACCTCTTCCACCCTTTCCGCCTGTTGCGACTATTACAAAATCATCCTTCTCCTTGAGGTCTTTGAGGAGCGTATGATGCCTGTTGTCTCTGATGATGGTGCCCTCTGGCACAGGAATAATAAGGTCTTTGCCGTTTTTGCCATAACAGTTATTGCCTCTGCCGTCTTGTCCGTCATCAGCGAGGTATCGGGTTTGATGAATAAGATGATTAAGGGTGTTATAATGGTGATTTACCTTTATGATAACATTTCCGCCGTTACCTCCCTTGCCGCCGTCAGGTCCGCCCTTAGGTATGAATTTCTCCCTGCGGAAACTGACACAGCCGTTTCCACCATCACCGCCTTTTACATAAATAATACTTTCGTCTTTGAACATTTGGGTTGTATCAATCTTATTTGCGCCATCTATCGGCGAGGAATTCAATACTTACAATATTACTTAATATTGGTGAGACATAGTCCCTGAGATAGCGCGCAACATCGGCAATGGGTTTTGCAGAAACATAGATAATATCGCGGGGATAAAGCACGACATTATGCTGCGGGTTGCCTTTAAGAATATCATTGATGCTGACGAGGATTATTTCCAATTGTTTTTTGCCTTCTTTTAATTCGCCCCTGATGACAAGGGCATTGCCTTTACTGGCATCTCTTGTAAAACCGCCTGCCTCTGCAACAATATCTAAAAACGATGTGAGTCCTACGAATGTATAAACACCGGGTTTGGTCACTTCGCCTAAAACAATTACTTTTTCACCGGCGAATTTCTTAATCGTTACAGAGACCTCAGGCGAGACAATATACTCAGAAAGTTTCTTCTCTATCTCCTTATCTATCTCGGTCAGAGTCCTGCCGGCCACATCAATGTCGCCAATCAAGGAGACGGAAATCTTGCCATCCGGTCTGACGATGATATCCCGTGTCAAATCAGGATGTTGCCAGACGAATACTTCTAAAGTGTCGCCTCTTGCTACCTGATACTCTACCTGTTTCATCTGACCAATCTCTGCTGATGAAGGTCTTGTTGTTACAGGTGAAACATTAGGAGGTCTCCCGTAACAGCAAATCGGGATTAGACATAAAAGCCACAATAGCACTGTGTATTTCATATAATAATAACTTTACTATCTGGATAGAAACTATATAATAATTATCGTCATTTTTATTAGGTAGATTAAATGGATTTGGGATTTTTATGGATATTGTTAATAGCGTCTGGAATATTATTAAAGAATATGACCTGTTTCCAGATGGGCGGATAATTATTATCGGGTTGTCTGGCGGACCTGATTCCGTGGCGCTGGTGAATATTCTTTACCGGATAAAGCAACGTTATAACAGAGATTGGAATATAATCTTAGCCCATCTTAATCATCATATCCGCGCGAGGCAATCGGACATGGATGAGAAATTCTGCAGGAAACTGGCTATAACGTTGGGATTGCGTATTTATGTTGCCCATAAAAAGGTTATTGAACTCAGCAAAAAGCGGAAACAATCATTAGAAGAAACCGCAAGACAGGAGCGATATCGCTTTTTTGACGCTCTTGCAAAAACGCTCATCAGAAACAAGAAACGACAGATAATTTCTATTGCAGTCGGACATAATCTTGATGATAATGCAGAAACGGTTCTTTTCAGAATAATCAGAGGAACTGCCCTGAAGGGGTTACGGGCAATTACGATTAAGAGAAAACTCTTTGATAATTCACGATTTTATTTGGTGCGACCTTTACTTTACACAACACGGGAAGGGATTTTATCGTATCTCAAAACCCACAATCTTCCTTATCGTATTGATGCCACCAATAAGGACAAGAAGATATTACGAAATCGTATCAGACACGAACTTCTGCCGTTATTAAGGCAATATAATCCACAGATTAGCGAACATCTTAATGAGTTGTCAGAAACCGCAACACTTTATTATGATTTTCTTGGTAATGTTTTTAAGGCGAAGTTGCCGCGGAGGCGAAAAATCCTTAGTATATCTGCGATGAAACAAGAACACCCGGCAATTCAAACAGAGATGATAAACAGAGTTTTAGAGAATATCAAAGGTCTTTCTAAAACACTCATGCGCGAGCATTATTCTGCCTTATTGAAACTTATAAATTCTTCCAAGATAAATCAGGAAATACATTTACCCCGAGGTGTAATTGCCAGACGGCAGAGAGATAGATTAATAATACAGGTTGAATAACTACCTGATTTATTGTAATTGCATATACGAAAGGAGTTTTTATGGTAGAAAGAAGTGAATATAAAGGCAAGCCGATTCTTATCCTGAAACGGGATGAAAACGATAGATTTCCTTTTTCGTTCGGGCTATCTAAAGCCAGACTTATACTGGATAATCTGGAGGAAATAAAAAAGTTCGTGGAAGAAAATAAACAATTATAATCAAGTTGTCCAATAATAAGATTAAATAGACAAAGGCCGGATGTTATTTGTATAATTATTATAATCAATAATTAGTGAAATGTATCATAAGTTAGAATAGAAAAGAGTATTACTATGTCAAGTGCTAAAACATCTCCTGATGAGAAAATGACCGTTCAGGAACTTATTGAACGCGCTAAAAAACCCGGTGAGGATGCAATGAAACTGCACCCTTTTTATAAAGGCAAGATTGAAATTATGCCAAAGTGTTGCGTTCGCGGTTATAATGATTTTGCTATCTGGTACACACCGGGCGTTGCCCAGCCCTGTCGTGATATCTATAAAAATCCCGAAAGGGTGTTTGACCATACTAATAAATGGAATACGGTTGCGGTTGTATCGGATGGCACAAGGGTATTGGGGCTTGGTGATATTGGACCATCTGCGGCAATGCCAGTTATGGAAGGTAAGGCGCTGCTTTTCAAATACTTGGGCGGAGTGGATGCCTTTGCGATTTGTCTGGATACCAAAGACCCTGATGAACTCATCAAGACAGTAAAATATTTAGAACCGTCTTTTGGCGGAATAAATTTAGAAGATATTGCACAGCCAAAATGCTTCAGGATACTTGATACCTTGAGAAAAGAAATGAATATCCCGGTCTGGCATGATGACCAGCAAGGAACTGCGGCAGTAACTTTAGCAGGACTTATCAATGCCGTAAAACTGCAGAACAAGAAATTATCCGATGTAAAAATAACAATGGTTGGTGCCGGTGCGGCGAATATCTGTATCGCCCGAATGATTATTCTGGCGGGTGTAAAACCGGAAAATATTATTATGGTAGATACTAAAGGAACACTCCATCGTGACCGCAAAGACCTGAGAGAAAGTCATCCTGAGAAATGGGAGATGTGCCAGAAAACAAATAAAGGTAATATTAGAGGTGATATTCCCGAGGCAATGAAAGGTGCCGAAGTGCTATTAGCACTCTCTAAACCAGGGCCTGACACCATAAAGAAAGAATGGATAAAACTGATGGTGCCCAAGCCAATTGTATTTGTCTGTGCTAATCCAATACCTGAAATCTGGCCCTGGGAGGCAAAAGAGGCCGGCGCTGATATCGTTGCCACAGGTCGCTCTGATTTTCCTAATCAGGTAAATAACTCATTAGGATTCCCGGCTATCTTCCGTGGTGCATTGGATGTCAGGGCAAAGACGATTACTGATGAGATGTGTATTGCGGCCGCAAAAGCACTCGCGAAATACGCTGAAAAAAGGGGACTGGATAAAGAGCATCTTATTCCGACAATGCAGGACTGGCAGGTTTATCCTGAGGAAGCAGTCGCAATTGGCTTAAAAGCCATAGAACAAAAGATAGCAAGATTGAACTTAACCGCAGAAGAACTGCGTAAAAAAGCCACAGAAATGATACAGAGGTCGATCGCGATAACCAGGATGATGATGGACAAGAATTTTATTCCATTACCAGCAGAGTAGATTTTATAATTTTATTGACAGTGGTAAGAAACTTATTAATTTTATATCATACTCCCCGCTAGCTCAATGGTAGAGTAGCCGGCTGTTAACCGGTTGGTTGTAGGTTCGAGTCCTACGCGGGGAGCCATATTTAACGATACGAACTGGGAATTTTCGGAAAGAGAAACGAAATTCTCCTTTTCTTTTTTATCCCCATCCGACCCAACCCCTGAAGGAAGG
>JAGUXD010000187.1 GCA_020062035.1 Candidatus Brocadiia bacterium
ATATCCTTTCTATCCCTCTCTGTTTTCATAAATACACTGAATGGATTTAGAATCAAGTTTTTTCCCATTTCGCAAGAGTTCAGTATATACCTTTGAAGGCGAGGTTATCTTAGACCTCTTTATGGGAAGCGGTCAGACCGCCCTGGCGGCCCTAAAATCAAACCGCCATTATGTTGGCTATGATATCTCAAAAGAATATGTCGTCTTGGCTGAAAAAAGGATAAAAGGATATTTACAAGAACAAATCAGTTTATTCCTTAAACCCGCAGATGATAAAACACTGATTATTGCTGATAAAGCCAAAAGGAAGCGGTATCAAGCAAAAAGCAAATCCAGTTAGTCAGATGAAGCCAGATTTCAAACTTTGTTCTTTAATGATTAAAAAGTGTTGAAGTCATCAGGGGAATAAGTTATAATATCTAACAATTATGGAACTTTTTAGCCAGACAACAAAAACCATCGGTAATGTGGTGTATAAAACGCCTCTGGCAGACCGTCTGCGGCCTGTGGATTTTGGTGAATTTGTCGGACAGGAGGAGATTATTGCTCCTGATAAACCGCTTCGTCAGGCAATAGAACATCTTAAGAAATCTGATTTCCAGGGTGGACTACCTTCTCTTATCCTGTGTGGACCGCCGGGCTCAGGTAAAACTACTTTAGGATATCTTATTGCCAAGGAAACCGGATTCGAGTTTATTACCTTCAGTGCGGTTACATCAGGCATTAAGGAAATCAAAGAGGTAATGGAGCGGGCTAAATTTAATCGCAAACACCATCATAAAAATACTATTCTTTTCATAGACGAGATACACCGTTTTAACAAGGCACAACAGGACGCCTTTCTGCCTTATATAGAGAATGGGATAATCTCGCTGATTGGCGCAACAACAGAAAACCCGTCATTTGAACTTAATTCAGCGCTTCTTTCTCGCTGTCGGGTCTATGTCTTGCGGCAATTAAAGGATAAAGAAATAGTCTGGATTATTCGTCGCGGATTATCAGATAAAGAACGCGGCCTGGGCGAACTCAATATTGAACTTGAGCCAGAGGCAGAAAAGTATCTTGTAACCATCGCAAATGGTGATGCCCGGGTGGCTCTTAATCTTTTAGAATTATCTGCCTACAGCACTGGCTCTAAAGATAATAAGCAATTGATAACTAAAACCATTGTAGAATCATCTGCTCAGAAAAAGGTTTTATTATATGACCGTGCCGGTGAGGAGCATTATAACCTGATTTCTGCACTGCATAAAAGTTTACGGGGAAGCGACCCTGATGCGGGTTTATACTGGCTGGCGCGGATGTTAGAAGGAGGCGAGGACCCGCTTTTTATCGCAAGACGGCTCGTTGTATTTGCATCAGAAGATGTCGGCAATGCAGACCCGCAGGCGTTGGTCGTCGCGGTCTCTGCCAAAGAAGCCGTTGATTTTATCGGAATGCCTGAAGGTTATTTGCCCCTTGCTCAGGCAGTTGTTTATTTAGCAACTGCTCCAAAAAGTAATTCCGTGTATCGGGCATATAACAAAGCCAAAGAAGATGTGAACCAGACCCTTGCTGAGCCAGTGCCTTTGCATTTAAGAAACCCTGTAACAAACCTGATGAAAAAATTGGACTACGGTAAGGATTATAAATATCCTCACGATTTTCCTGAACACTTTGTTCCGAAACAGAATTACTTGCCAGAGAATCTTAAAGATGCAAAATACTACCAGCCCGGCGAATTCGGATTTGAAAAGGAAATAAAAAAGAGGATGGAATTCTGGGAGAACTTAAATAAGTAAGATGAAAGATATTTTTGATAAAGACGGCTTACTGGCAAAGAAGTTTAAGAATTACGAGTATCGTCCTCAACAGGTAAAGATGTTCAAGGCAATCACTGATGCGATAGGGAACAAAGAGCATCTGGTAATTGAGGCAGGTACAGGCATCGGCAAGACCTTTGCCTATCTTATCCCGGCGATAACTCACTCGCTTTCCACCAAAAAACCAGTTGTTGTCTCCACCAATACCATCAATTTGCAGGAACAGATTGTATATAAGGATATTCCGTTTTTACAATCGGTTTTACCAGGGAAATTCAGTGCGGTTCTGGCTAAGGGCCGCTCTAATTATATCTGCCTCAGACGGCTGAATACAGCAATAGAACATCAAACGGATTTGTTTGAATATATCGCAGAAAAAGAGGAACTGAAAAGAATTATGCTCTTTGCTGATACTTTACTAAAAACCAAAGCCCCGACTCAAGACGGCTCTATTTCTTCTTTAGATTGGGTTCCTTCTGAAAATATCTGGGACAAAATCTCATCAGAAAGCGATAATTGTGCTGGTAAGAGATGTAATTTTTTTTGTGTGTGTTTCTATCAAAAAGCGCGTCTTAAATTATATTTAGCCAATATCGTGGTGGTAAATCATCCGCTTCTTATTATTGATGCGGTGATGCGCTGTGCTGAATGTGTAAATTTATTACCAAAGTATGATGTTCTAATTATTGACGAGGCGCATCGTTTAGAATCCGTCGCCCAGAATCATTTAGGTATAAAAATCTCCAATTATCAGATAGGTTATCTGCTTAATTCATTATGGAATCCGAAAAAGCACAAGGGGTTTATTCAGTTCCTGCCTCAACATCTCCCAAAAGTTGATGAGTGTAAAAAACTTATAGAAGATGCTAAAGATTCATCGCATTTATTCTTTGATAAAATTCTTGCATGGTTTAATAATGAAGCCCCGGAAAACGGAAGGGTTAAAAATGTAGATTTCGTTACCAATCCCCTCAGCACTGATTTAGTCAAGATACATTTTTCTCTGAAGGAACTGAAGCAGAAACTAAAACCTAAAAACAGGAAAGTCAAAACAGATGAAACAGAACTGGATTCCCATATTAAACGGACATCTGGCTTTGCTATGGTTATAGAAAAATTCATAAAACAATCTATGTCAGATGAGGAAGATGAGCAGGTTTATTGGGTTGAGGTCAGTAAAAGTCGTCGGCTCGGCGAGAGAATAACCCTTCAGAGCGCACCCTTAAAGGTGAATAACTTACTTAAACAACTCCTGTTAGAAAACCTTTCTTCCTGCATCTTTACCAGCGCTACTTTATCCACTGCCAAAGAATCCGTTAGAGGTGGACTAAACTATATTAAAGAAACCCTCGGCATAGAAAATTCCAGAGATGTAATCCTTGATTCGCCGTTTAATTACTCAAAACAGGCAAAATTATACATCGCATCTAACCTCCCTGACCCAAATGATAAAGATAAGTTTGAGCCCCTGGCAAGTGAGAAGATAATGAAATTCCTGGATATGACCCAAGGTAGGGCATTTATCTTATTCACCAGTTATGACCTGATGAATAGGGTGTATGATAGAATTTATCCCAGATTATTAGAAAAAGGCGTTCCGGTCTATATGCAGGGCAGGGATTTACCGAGACATCAGATGCTTGAGGAATTCCGCTCACGAATCGGCTCGGTAATATTGGGCGCTGATAGTTTCTGGCAGGGTGTGGATGTCCCCGGCGAGGCATTGGAAAATATTATTATTACTAAACTGCCTTTCCCTGTCCCAACAGAACCATTAGTTGAGGCGAGAATGGAGGAGATGGAGCAAAATGGCATTGATTCATTTATGAATTATTTTCTACCTGAGGCAATCCTTAAACTACGACAGGGTTTTGGACGGCTTATCAGAACAAAAACAGATAAAGGGATTGTGGTAATACTGGATAACCGTATCATCACTAAAAACTACGGCAAACTCTTTCTTAAATCGCTCCCTGAATGTCCAACAGTTATAGAGTAAAACTATAAACCACAGATGTAAAATGTCTAATGACCAATGGTCCCACTGGGATGTGGTTACTTTTATAATATGCTTTGGTTTTATTCGTTATTAGGACGTTGGTTCTTATTTGCCCTGTGCCGAACCACAAGGATTGAAGAGATTAACGCCGCTTATGTGAAGGATTATGTATTTAATAAACAGAAAAATGTAATCTTTGCATTCTGGCATAACCGCTTATTTTATATGACCTATTTTTTGGCGACTCGTTATCTCTGGCGCGGGCATAAATTAGTAGTTTTTTCAAGTTATAGTAAAGACGGCGAGATAATGGCACGATTAGAGACGGCCCTTGGCGCAGCCGTTATCCGCGGCTCCACTTCTAAAGGTGCTATTGAGGGCTTGATTAATCTTTATCGCAAAGCGCTCAGCGGCTATTCACCTGTTGTTACCCCTGACGGACCACGCGGACCTAAATATGAAGTCCAGGACGGCATCATATTTCTGGCTAAAAAAACCGGCTTTCCAGTTATCCCGGTCTCATACCAAGCAAACAGGTCTTATAAATTTAACTCTTGGGATAATTTCATCATTCCCCTACCTCTGGCACACATCAAGATAATTTATGGAGAGCCGATTATTGCCAGAGATGATACAGATAAAGAAGGCCTCAGGGAACGGATAAAAACCGCCCTGATGAAAATTCCCAGCACATAATTTAAGAAGAATATAGGCAGTTTGTGGTTTTCGCTCTGTTTCATCATTCGTGTTGACCGGTTCACGATGTCCTCTTGATATAGAAGCAGAGTTGAAATCAGCATTGTAATCTGACCTGAAATCGGAGTTAGAAGCGGACTTGAAAGCGGTCTTGAAATTGCACCTGGAAGCAGTCCTGGAAGTGGAGTTGGAAGCAGACCTGGAAGGCGTTCTGGAAGTGGAACCGGAAGTCGTCCTATAAGCAGACCTGGAACAAGACCTATAAG
>JAGUXD010000131.1 GCA_020062035.1 Candidatus Brocadiia bacterium
AAGGTGTTGTTGACCAAATGGACGCAGCAGATAATGAGAGAGATATGTCTTATCCACCGAGATTTACCTGCGTAGTCTGCCCTGATGGTCTTATGCACCTTATTAACTACACCAGTCCCTCAGGTAGAACCTATAAAACTGACCCCCAATCTATTAAACCAGTAGGTATTGTCTCTTTCTAACTGTCAAATAACATTAGATAAGACTTTTTATCTTATCTTTGAAATTCCATACAAAAATTTATTGCTTATTATTTTCTTGGTGGTATAATTGGAGAATTGATTCATATGAATATCTACGAACAGCAAAGGCATAATCGTCGGGCGACTTATTTAATAATGTTTTTGGTTGTTCTCTTTTTCGCCTTTCTTGGAGCGATGTTTGACTATTTCTATGCCGGCGGATTACTAATCGGTATAACAGTGGCGTCTATTGTTTCCATCTCAGCAGTTCTTGGCAGTTATTATAGCGGAGATAAGATAGTGCTTTCTTCTACAGGTGCCAGAAGGATTGATATAACTAACCTAAAAGAGCAACAGTTTTATAATGTGGTGCAAGAGGTTTCTATAGCGGCAGGTCTTCCAATGCCAAAGGTTTATATTATTCCAGATGCTGACCCTAACGCTTTTGCAACAGGTCGTAAACCGGAGAAGGCAAGTGTTGCTATTACACAAGGACTTCTGGAAGAACTTAATCGTGAGGAGTTACAGGGCGTGGTTAGCCACGAGATGAGCCATATTCACAATTATGATATTCGCCTTGTGACGATAATCGCTGCTTTAGTAGGCGCAATTGTATTGCTTTCAGATTGGTCTGTGCGTACAATGCGCTGGGGCGGACGAGGTGGTAGTTCATCTCGTAGAAGTGGCGGAGCGAATGCTATCTTATTTGTTATCTGGTTGATATTAGTTATCTTGGCGCCGATTATTGCTCATATTATGGCTATGGCAATCTCCAGAAAAAGAGAATATTTAGCGGATGCTTCAGGCGCTGAACTGATTAGAAATCCGCTTGCTTTAGCCAATGCCTTAGAAAAGATAGAAGGTGCCTCATTGTCTACTACTTCAATAAAACGGGGTGTCGCTCATCTTTGCATTGCTGACCCATTGGGCAGAAGTTTTACTAATCGCAAGGGTTTTATTGCTAATCTCTTTGCGACTCATCCGCCGATGCGGGAAAGAATTAACCGGTTAAAACGAATGGCTTATCTTTATTCAAATCAACCTCAATCATAACTTTACCTTATAATTTATTGTGATTGCAGGGGTAATTTGCTATATAAATACCCTATGAGCGAGAATTCCATTTCGGTTTGTATTATCTGCTTCAACGAAGAGGATAACATCCGCCGATGTTTAGATAGTGTCAAATGGGTCAAAGAGCAAGGTGGCGAGATAGTTGTAGTTGATTCTTTCAGTACAGATAAGACTGTTGAGATTGCAAAAGAATACACTGAGCAGGTTTTCCAGAACAAATGGCCCGGTTTTGTCAACCAGAAAAATTATGCCCTGTCTTTGGCGCAGAATGATTGGGTCCTGTGTATAGATGCTGACGAGGAAATCTCAGATGCCCTGCGTAAAGAGATTATTGCAGAATGGAAGGCCGGTAGTTATAAAACAATGGATACTTACCTGGTGAAACGGCATACATTTTATTTGGGCAGGTGGATTAATTACGGCGGCTGGTATCCGGATTACAAGATACGGCTGTTTCGTAGGAGCAAAGCCTGTTGGGGTGGACGCGACCCTCACGACCGCATTATTATGGATAAGGATACCGCTAAGAGAAAACTAAAAGGCAACATTATCCACTACACTTATAAAGACCTTTCTCATCAAATCAAGACTATAGACCGTTTTTCTGATGCCTCATCAGGTGCGCTTTTAAGTGAAGGCAAAACATTCTGCCTCTGCAACCTGCTATTCAGACCGCTTATAAAATTCATAGAAACCTATATTGTTAAATTAGGATTTTTAGATGGATTGGCTGGCTTTATTATCGCGGTCTCCTCTGCTTACTATGTCTTTGTCAAATATGCCAAGATGTGGGAGAAACGTAATGCGAATTGCGAATTGCGAAATCCGAAATTATGAGAATTGCTTTTATAATTTATAACTACTCCGAATCAAAAGGCGGTGTGGAGCGATATGCATATAACCTTGCTGAGTATCTGTCTAAAGAAGGCGACGAAATCCATATCTTCTGCCATCGGGTATTTGAGAAACCAGGTTCAGAAAGAATAATCTTACATACTGTTCCATCATTCCCTTTTTATTCTCCCTTAAAACATCTCTTCTTTGCCAGGAATGTTGCTCGTGTGGTCAAAGAAGACAGGTTTGATATTATTCATGGATTTGGGAGAACCTACTCACAGGATATTTATCGTGTCGGAAGTGGTTGCCATTGGGAATACCTTAAGAGCCGATACTCTTCTATGGATAACATCGTTGGCTGGATTATTCAATACCTCAATCCCAGAAACCGAATTATTATGAATTTAGAGAAAAAGAGTTTTACACCGGGTGCATATAAGAAAATCATTTGTATCTCTAACAGAGTAAAGGAAGAAATCAAAAGATATTATAATGTTCCTGAGGAAGATATAAAGGTTATTTATAACGGAGTTGATTTAGAGAGGTTTAATATCTACGATAGAGAAAAATATCGTTCTCAGACCCGCACACAACTGGCCTTGAGCGACAATAAGATAGTTCTTCTTTTCGTTGGCAGTGGATTTGAACGAAAGGGCTTAAGATATGCGATGGAGTCCATCGCTCTTGTGCCGCAAGAACAACGGGGACATCTGGTATTGCTTGTCATTGGCAAAGGCAATATCAATAAATATAAATCGCTTGCCAGAAAATATAATATAGAACACCAAATATTATTTATGGGCGCTCAAACAAATATCGCGTCTTATTATTATGCAAGTGATATATTTCTATTTCCCACCTTATATGAACCATTTGGCAATGTCTGTTTAGAGGCAATGGCATCTGGACTACCTGTAATTACCACACGGATTGCCGGTGTTTCTGAAATAATGTCCAGTAGCATAGATTCTTTTGTGGTAGAAAATCCGTCTGATACTTTTGCCATTGCCGAGAAAATCAGGTTTTTATTGGACAAGGTCTGGCGTGAGAATATGGGCAGAGCAGCGTATCTCTGTGCCTCCAAATACTCAATGCAAAATAATTTTAAGGCGGTAAAAGAGATTTATAAAGAGATAATTTGTTGACAAATCACTTCTATCATTGTATCATTAAATGCAATGAATACCCGGTGGGTCTAATAGCCAGTAATTCTGCCCCGATATAACATCGGAACATCAAACTGGTTTTAAGAAAGGACTAAAATATGAAATACCTCCAGATACTGACGGTCGTAATGATACTTTTTATATTATCGGTTGCTGAATCAAACGCCCAGGAAAAGAAAACGAAAGTAGGTCTCAGATTATTAAGTGATTATAGCTTTTCAAAGACGGCTAATCAGGATACTTATGGTGATAATGCTCAATCTATGGCAATTGATGTTATTTTCCCTTCG
Organism: Candidatus Brocadiia bacterium; assembly: GCA_020062035.1. Classification (GTDB taxonomy): domain Bacteria; phylum Planctomycetota; class MHYJ01; order JACQXL01; family JACQXL01; genus JAGUXD01. The sequence continues at coordinate 3,550 of JAGUXD010000131.1, forward strand.
GAGAACCGAAACCTCTTATGGAGAATGTCATTTGAGCTCTTAATATCATCTGGAGATTATTATATTAGTCCAACTCGTGGACAAACGAAACTTAATATTGTGGGACTTGCAGGGGCAGCTTTATATCATGCCCCTTTAACAAAAGCAGTTCGGCTTTATGGTGGAGCAGGACTGGGGTATTACGACGCAATAGAAGAGAGAACTACTGATAAATCAGACGGCGGTAATTTAGGTTTTAATTTCTTCGGCGGAGCTAATTTTGCTTTATCAGAAGATCTATCGCTTGGTTTAGAGTATAATATTAGAAAACTCTCTGTATATATGAGTAGTACTTCAGGAAGAACACGAAGCAGAGATGAAAACTATGGTGGAAGTAATTTGTTCTTGGTTTTTAATATGAGACTTTGAGATTTACCTTCTTAGAAGTGTCATAAAAAACACTGTCTAATGAATAATGTTCCTGATGACACTTCTAAGGGGGGTTACAGATTTTCTTTTATATCCAGTTTCTTAAAGGACGTAGTTTTATAAAATGGTTGCAGTTGTTCTTTGAAGTGTTCCTCTAATTTTTTGGTATCAAGCCGTCTTTGAGATATCTCTTTAAGTTCCACGATATAATCGCCGATTGTACCTTCAGAAATGCCTTTATTTTCCAGTTGGATTTTGATTAAGGTGCTTAATTCTTCTTCGTCCTTCTCAAGGGCTTTGCGTTTTTCTTTGATGTCCAATAGTTCACCTAATACAGAAGATAACTCAGTCTGGCTGAGGTCTGTAATTGCGGTTTGTCCAATCCCTGCCCAGCAGGTCTGGCGATACTCACAATATCTGCAATGCCAGTCTGTCCTTTCGTACTGTCTTTCCGGCAGTGTTTTATTGCGCAGGTGTTCCTCTACTATTTTGAGTTTCTCAAAAAAGTCCTGCACCACATTCTCGTTATAGTCAATAATAAAATCATAAAACCGAGCAGTGTCCTTACATTTATACAGGAGAATTCCTTGCTGGGTATCTATCTGATAGGTATTTTTAACAAAATGCAGATAAAGTTGTAATTGGATGGTGTGGTCTTCATTAGGACCTTGTCGGATGATTTCATCAAAGCCATAGCGATTGATAGATTTAATTTCCAGGACATAGAATCTGTTGTTAAATTTTATCAGGGCATCTAATTTACCGGAGATATTACGTTCTTTATCCTTCAGAGGGGCTTCTTTCATTACTACTTCAATTCTTCCAGTTCGTTCTAATTGTTGAACAATAAGTTTATGATGGGTCTCGCCATCGCTTAACACAAAAAATAGCCTGGCCTCAGGGGTTAAGCCAGTTTCACCACGCCACTGATAGACCAGAACCCTTAAACATTTTGCCACATCAGAGGGCCAATGACGCTCTTTTGGATATTTAGGCTTTTCGGTTAATTGCCTTACCGCGAATTCTTTTAATAATTCTGATATCATAACTTTTAATGCGTCAAGAATTGTCAGGCATAGTCATAAATAGTTATGAACTATTAACAACACCTGACTTCCCTTGACTTCTTGACCTTTCTCAATGACTTATTTTCTATTGCCTTTAGTGCCTTGTCATAAGAATCCTTAAACATCTTGACTCCATCAGATAGTATCTCCTCGCAAACCTGCTCCATATTAATTCCTGCATCAGCCAATGACTTGAGTAGTTGCTCTGATTGCTCCAGATTCTTCTCAATGGTGATTTGAGGTTTTCCGTGGTCTTTGAAGGCAAAAAGAGTTGCAGTTGGTATGGTATTAATCGTCTCCGGCGCAATCAATTCATCAACATAGAGCGTATCAAAATAAGCCGGGTTTTTGGTGCTGGTGCTTGCCCAGACAATTTTCTGCTTGTTTGCCCTTTTATTTAGTAACTCCCTGAAATCACTGCTATCAAATATCATACGATAGATTTGATAAATGACTTTGGCATTAGCCACCGCAGTCCTTCCCCGAATATCTTTCATCTTTCCTCTTTCATTTATCATCTTATCCACCGTTGTATCTATCCGGCTAACAAAGACACTTGCTACAGAGAAGATATTATTTAGAGATAGCCCTGCCCGAAGCCGTTCCTTCAGTCCTTCAATATAGAAATGTGCAGCCGATTTATACTGTTCCAGAGAGAATAAAAGAGTGATATTGATATTAATACCTTCTGAGATAAGTTGCTTAACCGCAGTAAAACCCTCTTTGGTGCCCGGCACCTTAATAAGGATATTGGGGCAGTTGATTGTCTTAAAGATTCTACGTGCGGATTCTATGGTTTTGGTAGTATCATAGCCGTAGTCAGGCGGGACCTCAATGCTTACATATCCATCAGAGCCATTACTTTTTCTATAAACGGCTTGCAGTAAATCACACGCAGAAATAATGTCTTGGACGGTGATTGTCTCATAAATCTCCTCTGTAGTCACACCCTGTTTTGCTAATGATTTGATATCCTCATCATAATCAGTGGATGAAGTAATTGCCTTCTCAAAGATGGAAGGATTTGAGGTAACGCCCGTAATGCTGTCTTCTGTGATAAGCCGCGAGAGTTCGCCATTTTTAAGAAGTCCCCGTTCAATATTATCATACCAGATACTCTGACCTAATCTGGTTAATTCAACTAATTTATTCATAGTAATTACATACTATTATAACCCGGCTGGGAAAAATGTTCAAGGAAATCATATAATAATAAAACCACAGACC
>JAGUXD010000111.1 GCA_020062035.1 Candidatus Brocadiia bacterium
AACCAAAGGTCATTTCCTTCACGGCTTCGCTCTCCGACTCCGCCAAAGACCGAGAATCCGCCGTGTTCAGTAGCGATATTACGAATCAGTTCCATAATCAGGACTGTTTTACCGACGCCGGCCCCGCCAAAAAGTCCGACCTTTCCACCCTTGGGATAAGGGGCCAGAAGGTCTATCACCTTTAGCCCTGTCTCAAATATCTGGGTCTTTGTGGACTGCTCTAATAGGACAGGCGAATGGCGATGGATGGGATAATAATCCTGTGTCTTTATCTCGTCCATTTCATCTATTGTCCTGCCCAGTAAATTCAGGACCCTCCCGAGTGTTGGTCTGCCTACAGGCACAGTAATTACCGCACCTGTATCTGTAACTGGCATCCCTCTGACAACACCATCAGTAGAAGCAAGAGCCACTGAACGGATGGTATTATTACCTAAATGCTGGGCGACTTCTAAGAGCAAATCTGTTGACGGTTTTTCTTTCTTAATGGTCAGGGCATTGTAAATCGCTGGCAGATGTCCTTCAGGGAAGATTACATCAACCACAGGACCGATGACTTGTAAAACAGAACCTTGATTATCAGGCATAGAAAAACTCCTTTCTATCTCATCACTTCCGCGCCTGCCACAATATCTAATAACTCATTAGTAATACTTGCCTGTCTTGCTTTATTGAATGTCAGGGTTAATTCATCAATTATCTCAGAGGCATTCTTGGTGGCATTACGCATCGCCATCATTCGGGTTGAATGCTCACTTGAATATGCTTCTAATAATGTTCTGTAAAAGAGCACCTCCAAATAGCGGGGGATAATTAGGTCTAATAACTCATTCGGCTTCGGCTCAAAGAGATAGTTAAGTGTAGACCCGGTGTGGGGCTCTGCTACAATTGGTATATCAAATGGCAAAAATCTCTCTGACTTCGGTTTAGTAACCATCGGATTGATGAATTCACTATACAGAAGCCAGACCTCGCTCAATAGACCTTGTTCATAATCCTTGATAATCGGGTCTATTATTTCTTTAGATGAAGAGAGCGTCATATCTCTGGGTGTTGGAACTTCTCTGGTTTTATAATCTCGCCGACGAGTGAAATCCAGGACCTTTTTACCAATCGGAACAATCTCTATTTCTTTCTCTGTTTCTATGGAGACAATAAAATTGGATAAGGTTTTAATGATATTGGCATTATAGCCACCGCAAAGTCCTTTGTTAGAAGTAATCGCAATGATGCAGAACCGTCCCTTATTGGTTTTTATCTTATCATCGGTCCCATCCGTTAAAAGAGCTACATTCCGTTGTAAAATAAGCCGATGGGCTTGCACATAGGTAAATAGATTTCCGGTCATTTCCTTAAGTTTAGCCGCATAAGGACGAATTGCGGCGAGGCGGGACCAGACCCGCTTGAACTTAGCCGCCGAGACCATCTCCATTGCCCGGGTTATCTTCTTGATATTCTGAACGGTTCTGATTTTACGTTTTATCTTCCGTGTGCTTAACATATTCCTCAACTGCTTTCTTGAGATTTTCCACTGTTTGCATATCCAGTTTTCTGGTCTTCTTTATAGTCTCAATAATTCCCGGATGTTGGTCGTGGATAAATTTCCCGAAACCTTCAACAAATGGCTTTACTTTTCCTGTAGGAAGATTATCAAGATAGCCATTAGTTCCAAGCCATATAAAGATTACCTGTTCAGCCACGGGCATCGGCTGAAATTGCGGTTGTTTAAGTAATTCTACAAGCCGTTCACCGCGGATTAACTGTGACTGGGTTGTTTTATCTAATTCTGAGGCGAATTGGGCAAATGCCGCCAGTTCCCGATATTGGGCAAGGTCTAAACGAAGCCGTCCTGCTATCTGTTTCATTGCCGGTATCTGGGCAGAGCCACCAACACGAGAGACCGAAATACCCACATTAATCGCTGGTCTTATCCCTGCATAGAAAAGGTCCGGCTCTAAATAAATCTGTCCGTCAGTAATAGAAATGACATTGGTAGGAATATAACCGGAAACATCACCTGCCTGTGTTTCCACGATGGGTAATGCGGTCAGGGAGCCGCCACCGAGTTCATTAGATAATTTTGCGGCCCGTTCAAGCAGGCGGGAATGTAGATTGAAGATATCACCGGGATATGCTTCTCTACCGGGCGGTCTTTTTAAGAGGAGAGAAAGTTGCCGGTAAGCGACAGCGTGTTTTGATAAATCATCATAGATTACTAAAGCGTGTTGCTTATTGTCTCTAAAATATTCGCCCATTGCACAGCCGGCATAAGGAGCAATATAAAGAAGCGGGGCAGGGTCAGAGGCAGTTGCTGAGACCACAATCGTATATTTCATTGCACCGTATTTTTCCAGGGTGTCTATAATACCAGCGACAGTTGATGCCTTTTGCCCGATTGCCACATAGATGCAGATGACATCTTCTTCCTTCTGGTTTAGAATCGTATCAATTGTAAGTGCTGTCTTACCGGTCTGTCTATCACCGATAATAAGTTCCCGTTGCCCCCGACCAATCGGTATCATTGAGTCAATGGAAATCCAGCCGGTCTGAAGTGGCTCTTTAACGGGTTGACGTTGAACTACATTGGGCGAACGGCCTTCTATGGGCTGATAATCTTCTGTAACAATCGGTCCTTTACCATCAAGAGGTTGCCCCAGGGCGTTCACGACCCGTCCAATTAGTGCTTTACCCACAGGCACCTGGGCAATTCTGCCTGTGGTCCTGACTTCATCTTGTTCTTTGATAACCGAATCATCTCCTAATACAACACACCCGACATTATCCTCTTCTAAATTGAGTGCCATTCCATAAATTGGCTCGCTGTGTCTCTGTGTCGGAATGAACTCCACCAATTCTGCTGACATTACCTTATCCAATCCCCAGACACGGGCAATCCCATCACCCACCTGTAAAACCGTTCCGACTGTCTCCATTTTAAGTTTAGCATCATATTTGGTAATTTCCTGCTGAATAACTGAACTGACTTCTGATGGCTTAATATTCTGGGGCATAGATAACTCCTTCCGTAAGATTTAGGAATTAGGATTTAGGAATTAGGATTTTTGACTTAATTGTTCTAATTGCAGACGAAAAAATTGCGACTAACTCATTTGCTTCTTTAACGAAGAAATCTATTTCTTTCTTGTCACACTTTAGTCCTAATTCGCTAATAAATTCAAGCCAAAACAGACTTTCATCTGTTTCCTCATCAACTGTTTTTAATTTATTCAGAAAATCAGCACTTGATTTTCCTCTGCACGCTGCCCTGTAATTGGCTGCAACCGATGATGACGCTTTTAATAACTGATAGGAAATAACATCTGATACTTTGTTTTGCTCCAAGGTCATCAGGAACCTGAAAGTTCTCAAAGCAAACTCTTTTGTTCTTCTCTTCAAATCTTCCTTATCCATTGTTAAATCCTAAATCCTAAATCCCAAATCCTAAATCCTAGATT
>JAGUXD010000064.1 GCA_020062035.1 Candidatus Brocadiia bacterium
TGGGGTACTGTCAAGATTCCTCCCCCAGAAAAGGTCTTTACACTCTTTCGAGCTTCATCAACCACGCGGTGTCGCTTCGTCAGGCTTTCGCCCATTGCGAAATATTCCCTACTGCTGCCTCCCGTAGGAGTCTGGGCAGTGTCTCAGTCCCAATGTGGCCGTGCGCCCGCTAAGGCCGGCTACCCGTCATTGCCTTGGTAGGCCTTTACCCTACCAACTAGCTGATAGGACATAGACCTCTCCCTGAGCGCCACGAATTACTTCGCAGCATTTCATCCCGACATCTTAAGACATCAGGAACATATTCAGTATTAGCCCCACTTTCGCAGGGTTGTCCCAATCTCAGGGGTAAGTTATCTATGTATTACTCACCCTTGCGCCACTTTACTCTTCTGTATTGCTACAGAATTTCTCGTTCGACTTGCATGTATTAAGCACGCCGCCAACGTTCGTTCTGAACCAGGATCAAATTCTCCAATCAGATTTTTTTCTAATCGTTAAACTTGACCAAATAAGGCTAAATCTTTTTCCAACCTCATCCCTTGGTTGTCTTATTTGTGAAAGAACATATTTCAACAATAGTCATTATAACTATTTTTATTATAATGTCAAGGTTTTTATAAATATTTTATAAAATTCTTTGATGGTATGGGAAATTATATTAAGATAACGTAGAGTATCGGGCGTATCCTACAAGGAGACTATGTGTAGTGTCCCGATGGACATCGGGATGCTCTATGCTGTAAAGGAGAGAGAAAATGGATAAGTTTGTAATTAAAGGTGGTAATTTGTTAAAAGGGGTTGTTGAGATTAGCGGCTCCAAAAATGCCGCGCTTCCTATTCTCTCGTCTACTTTACTGACCAACGAGAAATGTGTTATAAAAGGTGTTCCTTATCTACGCGATGTTGAGACACTTTGTTTAATCCTTAAAGAGTTGGGCGTAAAAATAGAACGAAAATCCAATGGCGATATTGAAACCCAGGTTATAGATGAGCGTAATTCTATAGCACGTTATGAATTGGTTAAAACAATGCGTGCCTCGGTTTGTGTCCTCGGTCCTCTGATATCTAAACGAAAGTATGCCAAGGTTTCATTACCGGGCGGATGTGTCATCGGGGTGCGACCGATTGATTTACACGAAAAGGGATTACGACTTTTAGGCGCCCAAATAGATTATGAACACGGCTATCTTATTGCTAACACAAAAGGATTAGTTGGTTGCGAGATGTATTTAGGCGGAACCTTCGGCTCAACTGTTACCGGAACAGCCAACGTCTTGATGGCGGCCTGTCTTGCTAAAGGCAGAACAGTGATTGAAAACGCTGCCTGTGAACCAGAGGTTCAGGATTTAGTAATATTCTTAACCAAGATGGGCGCCAAGATAAAAGGAATCGGCACTCATCGTCTTGAGATTGAAGGAGTAAAATCACTTAAATGTGCGACACATAAGATTATTCCGGACCGCATTGAAGCAGGGACTTTCATCGCGGCCGGTGCATTGTCCGGAAAGGGCATCACTATTAAAAATTGCCGGCTTGACCACCTCTCTGCGGTAATTGACAACTATAATCAAATGGGAGTAACAATTGAGAAGACCTCTGCGACTACCTGTCGAGTGAAGCATGCAAGGGTTCTGAAACCGCTGGATATTACTACCCTATCTTATCCGGGTTTTCCTACAGATATGCAGGCGCAGACAATGGTCTTATTAACATTAGCGGATGGAATAAGTATAGTAACCGAGCGGATTTACCCTGATAGATTTACGCATGTGGCTGAGTTAAATCGTATGGGCGCAAGGATTCGTAAAGAAGGTTCTACCGCGGTAATTGAAGGAAGGAGTCAACTCTGGGGTGCGCCCGTGATGGCTTCTGATTTAAGGGCTTCAGCTGCCTTAGTCCTGGCTGGACTCGTTGCCAGTGGCACAACAGAAGTCCAACGAGTTTATCACATTGACCGCGGCTATGAGAAGATAGAAGAAAAACTCAATTCATTAGGCGCGGATATTAATCGGCTCTCTGATAAAGTGGCGATGCCTATCAGGTTATCGGCTTCGCCTACTACGACAAAAGAGAGTATGATGAGGCATACAACAAGGCACTTACCAAGGCAATAGAATTAGACCCAAAGTATGCTCTTGCCTACTACAACCGCGGTATTTCCCATAGCAAGAAGGGCAATTATAAGCGGGCAATAGCGGATGGGGAGATGTTCCTGAAATTAGCACCGGAGCATCCCTTGGCAGGGGAGATGCGGAAGAAGATAGAGGAGTGGAAAAAGATGGTAAAATGATACCCCGACCCCAATGCCCCGATGAAATCGGGGTCGGGGTCTAACAGCGAGTAAGAGAGGAATGGAAGATGACGAATGACTAATTGGACGGAATCCGTCATATCAAATTTTCCCGAAAGTATTCGGGGCGCCTGAGGCGGATCTGTAATGCCAGAGGTCGCCTGCGGAGACCGTAGGTATGACCTCTGGCATGAGACGGATATGGGGTGAAAATGAATATATTTCCAGTCATAGAGAAGGTTGCATATATGCAAGGTTTTTAATACCCCAAAAGTGATATAACCCACTGATTGACAAAGGGTTAGGTCAAAAAGCAAGTATATGGGGGGTGATGCTACCCCCTATGCCTTACCGAGGGCTTCCCGGAGTGCTATCAGGAATGCTATTTGGAGTGCTATCCGGAGTGCTATCCGGAGTGATATCTGGAGTGCTATTTGGAGTGCTATCCGGAATGCTATCAGGAGTGCTATCCGGAATGCTATCAGGAGTGCTATTCGGAATGCTATCAGGAATGCTATCTGGAGTGCTATCTGGAGTGCTATCAGGATGACTATCCTGAACCTATTAATCCCGCTAATGTTTGACGTCAAACATTGGGAAACCAGGCCCTAGCCGTAACGTCGGGGCTGGGTAGAGCAGTTTAGACTGTTAGGTCGACTATACATCTATGTTTGAAGGACTTACTGAAAAATTACAGGCAGTATTCAGGAAATTAGCAGGACATACCCGATTAACCGAGAAAAATATCCAGGACGGGCTTCGGGAGGTTCGTCTTGCACTTCTGGAGGCAGATGTTCATTATAAGATTGTAAAGGACTTTATTGATGCGGTTACCAGAAAAGCCGTGGGTAAAGAGGTCATAGAAAGCATTAACCCTGCCCAGCAGATTGTAAAGATAGTTCAGGATGAGTTAATTGCTTTAATGGGACCGGTAGAAGAGGTGCTTAAATTTGCAGACGACCCGCCAACGATATTTATGCTTGTCGGTCTTCAAGGGTGTGGGAAGAGCACGACCTGTGCCAAACTTGCCCGTTATCTTATCAAAAAAGCACGTCATCCCCTCCTTGTTGCGGCAGATGTCCAGAGACCAGCCGCAGTTGAGCAACTCAAAACATTAGGGAAACAACTTAATATTCCTGTCTATAGCGAGAACACAAAGCCAGTGTGGATTTGTGAGAATGCAATGAGTTATGCTAAACAAAATGGTCTTGATTGTGTTGTGCTTGATACTGCTGGTCGTCTGCATATAAATCAGGAACTGATGGATGAACTGAAAGAGATATCACGGAAAACAAATCCGGATTATGTCTTTCTTGTTGCGGATGCGATGACCGGACAGGATGCGGTAAATAGCGCCAGGGCATTTGATTCCTGGCTTTCTCTTAATGGTGTTATCCTGACTAAATTAGATGGTGATACCAGGGGCGGTGCGGCTTTATCTATCAAGGCGGTAACAGGAAAGCCCATCAGATTTGTCGGTATTGGCGAAAAGATAGATAATCTTGAGGAATTTTATCCTGAGCGAATGGCATCAAGAATTTTAGGAATGGGTGATATTGTTTCTCTGGTGGAAAAAGCCCAGGAAACAATGGATATAGAGAAGGCAAAGAAATTAGAAGAGAAACTGCGAAAGAGTAAGTTTGACCTTCAGGATTTTGTTGAGCAACTTCAGCAGATAAAGAAGATGGGCTCATTAAAGGATATTCTGGCAATGATTCCGGGTATTAGCGGTGCCTTAAAGAATATTGATATTGATGATAAGCACTTCAAGAAAATAGAGGCAATCATCTTATCAATGACGCCGTATGAAAGACAGAACCCGGAGATAATAGATATCCGAAGGCGGACCAGAATCGCCAAGGGTAGCGGGACAACGGTTGGTGATGTGAATCAACTCATCAAGCAATTCAAAGAGATGCAAAAGATGATGAAGAATATGGGCAAGATGTCTCGTGGGATGATGGGAAAAATGGGGAGATTCTTCGGCGTCTAATCTTCATATTCACCGCAGACCCGTCCTCGTCCGACGCGCTCAGTCGCAGAGAATACAATATTAAATAAATATTTTCAGAAATTCCCCAACTCTGTAGAAAATAGTAAAACATCGTTTTAATAATATCATTATTGAGAGATAAAATTAGACAAAAA
>JAGUXD010000084.1 GCA_020062035.1 Candidatus Brocadiia bacterium
ATTGGATTAGGCAAAAGCTCAAAGACCAATGGGAAGCAACACAGATTTATGAGAGTTTAGCACTGGCTTCTTAAAACTATTTTCGCAAGAGTTCAGTATTAAGATGAAGCGAATCTTAACTAAAGTGTTAAAGCCGGAAGGTTTTAATATCGGGTTCAATTTAGGCGCTGTTTCAGGTGCCGGGCTCCTCTCGCATTTACATCTCCACTTAGTCCCCAGATGGCAGGGCGATACCAATTTTATGCCGGTCATTTCCCGGACAAAGGTGATCTCACAGTCCTTATCCAAACTCTATCAAAAACTAATCGCAGTTCTAAAATAGGAACCACATTAATATTCTGATGTCCTAATCTCATAATTCCCTAATCACCTTTTACGGCAGAACTATTTCTACCCTTCTATTTTTCTTTTTGCCTTCTGGGGTTTTGTTATCCGCGATAGGGTTCTTTTTGCCCTTGCCAGATGTGGAGACTTGTTTATTTACAAAGCCACATTCCTGAACCAGATAACTTTTCACCTGCTCTGCCCTTGCAAGAGACAATTCTTCATTGGATTTATATTTTGATGATTTTATTGGTGTGTCATCAGTATAGCCGTGTATTTGCAGGAGCGCGTTGGCGGTTTCTGCCTTTAGGGTCTTGGCGATTGCGGTCAGTTTCTTTTTGCCGTCAGCAGAAATAGAAATTGAGCCGGACTTGAAAAGGTCCGAAATCACTACGGCCAGCAGACCATCTCTTGATACAATCTCAAGCCCTTTAGATTTCAATCTATTTTCTAATCCGGCCGTGTCTCTTGCGGGTGTTTTTATCTCGAGCTTTTTATATGTTTTTTCCGGGCTACTCTGACGCAATTCATTGATAAGCAATTCGCACCGTTTATTTAAGAGAATGATATCATTCTGCAGTTTAGCATTCTTCTGATTTAATTCCCAGTTATCTTCCTTAAGCAGGGCGACCTCCTTCTTATATTTCCCACAGGCACAGCCGATTAGACCTGTAATTAGAGTAGCACCGATTACTGAACAGCCAAATATTTTTATTATATTTTTCATATTTTCCTCCCTTCTTATCCCGCTTCAGCGGGATTTCCTTGACAGACATCTAAGTTTATTATAAATAATTATAAACATTATGCAAATAAAATATATATTTATTATTTTTATTACCGTGTTCTTTTTTGTTCACGATAACTATAGCATTTCTGAAGTGGTAATTCTTAAGGATGGAAATAAATACATTGGCCCAATAACAGATGAGGGCGCTCAGATAAAAATCACCACGCCTGATGGGGAGTTATTGGTCAAGAAAGAACGTATCAAGGCAATCTACAAAGATGCCCAGACGGTTCTTAAAGAAACAACTGATGTTCTTGTTGAGGCACAGACACTTATTGCAGGGGCTAACAAAATAGAAAACCGCAAGGAACGAAATACCACACTGGACAAAGCGATAGGGATGCTCAGTAAAGCCCAGGATGTCTGCCTTGATGTATTAGAGGTCTTTTCCGCTAAAGACGGCGAGGCAATCGCACGCCAATTCAAGGAAATAAACAGCACTATCAGACACGCCAATACCTTAAAAGTTCTTGAAACTCCTCGTCCCAGCGGGACAAAAGAACCCGGCAGGGATAAAGCAGGGCAAGAGCAACCGGACAGGATAGATAAAGAGAAATTAGAAACCGCAATGGAGTTTTATAATTTCGCGCTCTCCGCGTTTATCAATAAGCAATATGAAAAAGCCCGTGACCTTTTTATTAAAACAATCTATTACAATCCGCACTCCCCTGAAGCATATGCTAAATTGGGCGAGATTTACACCCTCCTTAAAGATGAAGAACTTGCTTATGAATACTATGAGCAATCTCTGGAGAACATCAATAGTTTGAAGTCCCCTACTGAAACGCTTATTAAACTCAGAGAAACGATTCTCGTAAAAACGAAAAAGTTCAGGGAGATTGATGAGAAAATCTCATCGCTTAATAAGGAGTTTGCTTCTAACCTGATGAAATTAGCAGACGAGTGTATCCAGCAGGATGATTTCACATTAGCCGAAGATGTCTTTTCCCTAATCCTGCAGGTGTCGGAAAATAAACAGGAAGCGTATCAATTTATTACAGGGGCAAGGGAAAAGATAAAGGAGAAACTCAAAGATGGTAAGAAATAAATTGTTCTTTGTGTTTGTCTTTATGATGGTCTTGCTCCTAACTTCTCTTATATTCGCGAGTAAAGACGAATTAGCAGAACTATATTATCAGGAAGGCTCATCGCTCTTTGAACAGAATAAATTCTACGAGGCAGTGGAGAAAATTAACAAGGCATTATCATATCGCGAGGTCTTCCCCCAGGCATTATGCAAATTAGCAGAGTGTTATGATAAACTCAGGGACAATACTAAAGCAGTTGAGAACTATATGCAATGCATTAAACAACTACAAAATCCTCAACGCCCTGCAGAAGAAGAACGTCTATTATCTTATGTAATGCTCAGATTAGAGGTTCAATGTGGGTTATATTATCAATCAGGTCTTGGACTTCTCAAGCAAAATAAACCCAAAGAGGCGTTAGAGAAATTTAATATTGCGCTTTTGTATCAAAATAATTATATCCCGGCACATTTTGGAGCAGCAGAGTGTTATGAGAAACTACAGGAGAACAAAAAAGCCCTGCGCATATACCGCGAGTGTGTAAATTCTCTTAACAGTATCATTTCTCGTTCTAAAAAGGAAGAAGAAACATTATCATCGGCATTAAAGGCAATAGAAAGATTGGACTTTTTAGGCAGGCAACTCCAGCAGTTGAAAAATATCTACACCACAGGGCTCCTGACATTAGCCAATGATTGTATGAGTAAAAAACATCACCGCTTTGTCCGTAAAATAGTTCAGGCGATATTAGGTATTGACCCCAAAAACACCTCTGCCCGGGAATTATTGTCCCGCTTAAACAGGATAGACAAGCAATAATCCTGAATCCTAAATCCCAATTCGCAATTCGTTTACCCCGTATTATTCATAAATTTTGGAGTGCAATCCCGAAAGCCTTCGGCAGTCAATGCACTTCATAACAAACCCCATAGAATACAGGTTATAATACCGTGCCTATGGGCTCAATCTGGCGCTTCGCTGTAATTCGTGTTTA
>JAGUXD010000161.1 GCA_020062035.1 Candidatus Brocadiia bacterium
AAAGAGTTAAAAGAATTGACACAATAAACAAAGAAAGGAATTACAAAACGATGGCAACAGAGATATTGCCTTTCTATGGAATATTTTACAACAACTCTAAAATAAAGGATTATGCTTCAGTTTTAACTCAACCCTACGATAAAATCACACCTGAAATGCAACAAGAGTATTATAAACGTCATCCTTATAATTTAGTCCGAATTACTAAAGGCAAAGACCTCAAAGCAGACAATCATAATTACAACAAATATACACGCGCTGGTGTATATTTCAACGAATGGCAAAAGCGTAAAATATTAGTGCAAGATAAGAAAAGAGCCGTCTATGCTTATTATCAGGAATATCAACCACCAGGAGCAAATAAAGATGAGACGAAAATAAGAAAAGGGGTTATTGCTTTAATGCGGCTTAAAGATTTTGGTAGAGGTGGTGTTCATCCCCACGAAAAAACCCTTCTCAAGCCAAAACAGGACCGGCTTAATTTAATGCACCAAGTCGGCGGCTCTACAGGACAAATCTTTATGCTTTATTCTGACCCTAAACTTATTATTAATTCCGCATTGGATAATATTACTGATAGGAGAAAACCTGATGTTGACCTTATTGACGATTATGGAGTAGTAAATAAATTATGGAAGATAACCGAACCAAAGATAATAAGACATATTCAGAACACGATTAGAGGTAAAGAGGTTTTTATCGCAGATGGACATCACCGTTATGAAACTGCTATTAACTACCGCGATGAAATGCGTGCCTTAGGATTAAAATGTATTGGTAATGAATCATATGAGAACCGAATGATGACCTTTATTAATATGGATGATAAAGGATTAACTATCCTACCGACCCATCGGCTTATCTTTGGCTTAAAGAACTTCTCATTTGACAGTCTCCTTAAGAAACTAAAACCTTATTTCTGGTCAAACGAATACCCTTGGGTTTCACAGGGTGAAGAAAAATTCAGTCGAGCTGACTTATTAGAAGATATTAAGATGACAGGTGCGACTGCTCATACTTTTGGGCTGGCGGTTGCGGGAATAAAAAAATATTATATGTTCACTCTTAAGAATGACAAAATAATGGATAAAATTGTTACTGATACGCATTCTCCAATATGGAAACGGCTGGACGTAACTATTCTTCACTCGTTTATTCTGGAAAAGATATTAAGTATCACCAAAGAACAGGTAGAGCAAGAAGAAAAGGTGAATTATATCCGTTCATTTGATGAAGCAATTGACAATATTCGCAGAGGCAAATATCAAATGGCTTTTCTTCTTAATCCGACCAAGATTGAGGAAGTTAAAAAAGTATCCCTGCAAGGTGAGCGAATGCCCCAAAAATCCACTGATTTCTACCCTAAACTTCTCAGCGGTATTGTGATTAGTAAAATAAACCATGTGAAATAGTATATCAGGTATTGCTATCTGAAATTCTGATACACTGATATACTTATGAAAGGAGCATTTATGCGTAAGAAACTGTTTATCCCGGGCCCGGTTGAGGTCTATGAAGGCGTCTTAAAAGCAATGGGAACACCGATGATTGGCCATCGCACCAAAGAATATGCTGACTTACACGGCGCACTAAAAAATAAATTGCAACAATTACTTTATACCAAGAATAAAATATATCTTTGCACTTCTTCAGGCACCGGGTTAATGGAGGCGTGTGTCCGTAATTGTGTCAACAAAAAAGCCGCTCATTTTATCTGCGGCGAATTCGGTGAAAGATGGTTCGGTATCTCTGTTACCAACGGTAAAGAAGCCGACCAGTTTAAGGTTGACCTCGGTCATGCCATAAAACCAGAAATGGTTGATAAGGAACTTGCCACAGGTAAATATGACACGGTATTTATTACTCACAACGAAACCTCAGTAGGTGTAATGAACCCATTACAGGAAATCGCAGAAGTGGTAAAAAAATATCCTGATGTTCTTCTGTTAGTAGATGCGGTAAGTTCAATGGCTGGAGTCAAGATAGAAGTGGATAAATGGGATATTGATGTTTGTTTAGCCAGCACACAGAAAGGTTTTGCGTTACCCCCTGGCTTTGCAATTTGTTCAGTAAGTGCTCGTACCCTGGAAAGAGCCAAGCAGGTCAAGAACCGTGGCTATTATTTTGACTTCTTAGAATTTGATAACTTTGATGCCAAGAACCAGACGCCGACAACTCCTTCGGTTTCTCATCTATTTGCTCTGAATTATCAATTAGACCAGATATTAAAAGAAGGATTGGAAAACAGATTTAATCGGCATAAGGAATTAGCCATGATATGTCGGGATTGGGTTAAGGCACAGGATTTCAAACTCTTTCCAGAACCGGGCTATGAATCTATCACAATGACCACAATAGATAATACAAAAAAAATTAATGTGAATAAACTTAATGAGGAATTAGGCAAGGTTGGTTATATGATATCTGCGGGCTATGGCAAACTCAAGGAGACCACCTTCCGCATTGCTCATATGGGCGATACTACTGCACAGGAACTCAAAGAATTACTTTCTACAATGGACCGAATAATCAGGACATACTGAAAAACTCCAAATATTTCTATAACTCTTGTAATATCAGATAGAAATGGTATGATGTGGTTGTTTTCCCTGCGATAAAGTGCAAGAGAAAATGAGAAAACTGCTCAAAAACCCTGCACTTATACAAATAACATTGGAGGAATTATGTCATACAAAAACAAAGACCATCTAACCGGAAATCTATT
>JAGUXD010000149.1 GCA_020062035.1 Candidatus Brocadiia bacterium
AATTTGGC
Source organism: Candidatus Brocadiia bacterium (assembly GCA_020062035.1). GTDB lineage: Bacteria > Planctomycetota > MHYJ01 > JACQXL01 > JACQXL01 > JAGUXD01. The sequence continues at coordinate 9 of JAGUXD010000149.1, forward strand.
CCGTATTAAAGTTATTACCCTGGATGGTGCGGACAATCTTTTCTATCTGGCGTGGTTTAGCTAAAGATAGATGTTTGGCCGTCGGGTAAGCCTTAAGAATGGCTAAAGAGCCTACGGCAAAGGGGTTTTTAAGCGGACTCTGTTGGTATTCAGGGAAGACCAAAGAGAGGAGGGCTTGGGTTTGACGCTGATAGTCGTTAAGGTCTTTGATAAAACCATAACGGAGTTTAGTGACCTCCCTGAGAGATTGAACGGTTTCTTCAGGCACATAAGAGGTCAGGTAATCTTGTGAGCGGATAAGACCCGCAATGACCAAGGCGTCAATATCGTCCGTTTTGGCCTTTTTCATGAGTGCCTGATGGTATTTGTTAGTTTGATAGGGATTAAGAACGATTACCTTGAAGCCCTTGGCCGAGAGGTGTGAATAAAGGTTTTCCCAGTGATTACCCGTGGCTTCAAGGCCGATCTTTGAGTTTTCGGGGGTAATATTCAGGGAGGTAAAATAAGCGAGGAGTTGCTGATAACCCTCGGTGGTATTAGAGAAGGAGAGAGTTTTACCTAATTTCTCTCCATCGTTATCCAGGCAGATACACTTATGGGTCTGCTTAGCGATATCAATACCAAGGCTAAACATAGTAACTCCTTTCTGCCCCTTGAGGGGCAAGGTGCTTCAGCATGTGATGAGAGATTCCTGCGCAGTTCTGCATGAGCATAGCCTCGTGCATAAATGGTAGTCCGGGTAAGGGACCCCATAGCATCCTAAATAAATGCTTTGAGGCAGACCGGCAGGAAGCAATGGTCTTTCTCAAATGGTGTCGCCTAAGGCGACCCATAAGGAGGGGAAAATTGTCATCCTGCTGAAGCGTTAATAAAGTTTTCCACATATTAACCGATATTAACAAAGAAAGAAAAAGAAGCAAAAAGAAAGAAATTTACGGATACGGATATCTTTAATCTTTCACTCTGTTATACAGGGTGATCATTATACGAGGAGGGAAATATGGCAGTAAGAGTGGCTGAGGAGTGGCTGAACATCTGTGGCGGATGTGAGGTCACGATTCTGGACATCGGCGAACCGCTCTTGGACCTTCTGCCCCAGTTGGAGTTCGTCCACATCCCGGTGTTGGCGGACAACAAATATTTCGGGCAGACAGGCGAAAAGAGCAACTTAGAAATCCCACAGGCAGATGTGGGAATCATCTCAGGAGGTATCCGCAACGAGAAAGAAAAGCATGTCGCAGAAGAGATGCGAAAGAAATGTAAGACAATCGTCGCTCTCGGCTCCTGTGCTTGCTTTGGCGGAATACCGGCAATGGCAAATATGTGGTCCCTGACTGACCTATATGAAAAGGTCTATCGGGGAAGCGTTACAACCGAACCAGGCGAGACTCCCAAGGAAAACCTACCGCCACTTCTTGATAAAGTCTATGCCCTGGACGAGGTGATAAAGGTAGATGTAGCAATACCGGGTTGCCCGACTTCACCGGACTGGGTGGTCGCCGCCCTGACTTCGTTACTCACCAGCAAACCTTTTGTTATGCCGGACAAGAGCGTCTGCGATGAATGCCCGACCAAGCGAGAAAAGAAAGCCGCGGGCGGGCAGATTAAAAGACCTTTAGAGTCTATGACCTTTAAGCAAGGAGAACCATGGGAAAATACCCGTTGCTATATGGAGGAGGGATATCTCTGCTTGGGACCGGTAACCAGAGCCGGATGTTCTGGTACAACCACAGAACCGGGCGAGGTAAAAGTCCCCCGTTGCATAAAGGGTTATATGACCTGCCGTGGCTGTTTCGGACCAATACGCAAGGGTGCTAATCCGCTCGTGGATATGATGACAGCAATTTCATCCATCGGATTGGATGCCAAACAGGTACCAGACCGCAGGGCTTTGCTCAACAGGTATATCGGCGGTCAGGGACGTCTGAAACCGATTCCTGAGCCCAAGGGACCTGCTCAAGTACAGAAAGGAGGTGCTCAATGGCAAGCAAGACCATAACTATTGCACCGGTCAGCCGAATTGAAGGTCACGCCAAGGTGACTATTCAGTTAGATGATGGCGGAAATGTTAAAGATACATGGGTTAATGTTGTAGAACTGCGTGGCTTTGAGAAATTCTGCACCGGTCGTCCGGTAGAAGAATTACCTCGCATTGTAACATCTATTTGTGGAGTTTGTCCCTGGTCGCACCATCTGGCAAGTGCCAAGGCAAATGATGCGGTATTTGGCGTAACACCACCCCCTGCCGGGACAAAGTTAAGAGACCTCTGCAATAGTATTGCTTATTGCGAGGAACATATTCTGCATTTCTTCTTTTTAGGCGGAGCAGATTTTGTGATGGGACCTGATGCAGAGCCATCGGTAAGAAATGTCATCGGGATTGCCAAGGCAAACCCTGAAATTGGTAAGAAAGTAGTCCGTAACCGTCACTTGGGCGCTCGGATGCTTAATATTATCTCTGGTAAATCTATTCATCCGGTTACCGCAGTTCCTGGTGGCTTTTCCAAACCGCTGACTGAGGACGAGAGAAAGAAGGTCGTTCCGATGGCGACTGAGGTATTAGAATTCGCAAAGTTTGCCATTAAGTTTGCTAAGGAGAATATCTTTCCGAAGTATCTTGATGCGGTCAAAACCCTCGCAGTGATTAAGACGGGTTTTCTGGGAACAGTAGCATCTGATGGCTCGCTGAATTGCTACGACGGGAAACTCAGATTGATGAAACTTGACGGTACTCATGTTGATTTCACTTATGAGAAATATACAGATTACATAAGTGAAAAGGTGCTTGACTGGTCATATCTGAAGTTTCCGTATGCCAAAAGTTGGAACGAAGGGTTCTCTATGGAGATTGATAATCCAAAGGGAATTTACAGGACAAATACTCTTGCGCGTATCAATGTAGCGGACAAGATGGCGACACCACTGGCACAGAAGGAATTTGAGGAGTTCCGTAAGAATTTTGGCAGACCTGCCCAACTGACTCTCCTTTATCACTGGGCAAGATTGATTGAGTTGCTGTATCATGCCGAACATACAGTGGAAATGCTTAATGATAATGATATCACAAATAAAGAGACTTGGGCAAAGGTAACGCCAAGGGCTGCCCGTGGCGTAGGTTGTGTTGAGGCACCTCGTGGAACACTTATCCACGATTATACTACAGATGCCGAAGGGATGGTAACCAATTGCAATCTGATTGTGGGAACAACCCATAATAATGCGCCCATCAATATGTCAGTCAAACAGGCGGCTAAACTGCTTATCAAGGATGGCAAGTATGACCAGGGGGTCTTGAACCGCGTTGAGATGGCTATCAGGGCTTATGACCCTTGCCTTTCCTGTGCGACGCATAATCTTGATGGGACCTTACCTGTTAAGATTACTATTACAGATTCTAAAGGCAAGGTGATTGGGGAACTAAAGAACTAAAGGAGTTAGGAGTTAAGAGTTCGGGGTTCGGAGTAATTGATAAATACTCCGAACTCCCGACCCCGAACTACGAACTATAAAGTCAATGGATTCGCCAGACTATTACACAAAAAAGATTCTCGTTCTCGGCTGTGGGAATATCCTTTACGGCGATGACGGCTTTGGTCCTGTTGTTGCTGATTATTTAATAAGCAATTATAAAATACCGGAAAATGCCGCAGTGTTAAATCTGGGCTTAAGCACCAGAGGTTTTATATTTGATATTTTATTGAGTGAGCAAAAACCGAAACGCATTATTATTGTTGATGCGGTTTCGTATCCGCCAAAGGCGGATCTGTCCGGCCCAGGCGGGACACAGGGTAGCAAGAAGAAGACCGCATCAGATGATGGCAGGGAACCCGGGGAGATATTTGAGGTTCCTTTAGATAATTTGGTAAAAGAGAAAGTAGACGACTTTTCATTCCATCAGGGACCAACATCTAATTTATTAAAAGAATTAAGGGATATCTGCGGGGTAGAGATTGTGATTATTGCGGCTCAACCTGAGAGTATTTCCACCGAAATGAAACAGGGTTTATCTGAACCGCTAAAAAAAGCGGTTATTGAGATGAGCGAACTAATTTATAATAGATATTTGAATCCTAATGTAGATAAGGAGAATTTGAACTATGTCCACTCAAACTGCAATTATCCCCGATGCTAAATTCCTCAAACAGATTGATAAAAAGATTAAGGTAAATGCAAATCTGTGTTACCAGTGTCGTAAATGTTCTGCGGGTTGCCCGATGAGTTATGCAATGGATTATACTCCAGCGCAACTGATTCATGCCATCCGATTAGGACTTAAGGATTTGGTGATTAATAGTAAAACGATGTGGATGTGCTCATCCTGTCAGACCTGCACTACCCGCTGTCCGCAAGAGGTTGATATTGCGAAAATAATGGATACAGTCAAAATTATAGCGGTTTCAGAAGGAATTAAACCCCCTGTTTCAAGTGTTCATATATTTAATAAAGCGGCTTTACGCAATATCAAATGGTTCGGCAGGATGTATGAATTAGGACTAATCGGCGACCTTAAATTACGCACCTTTGAATTCTTCAAGGATATGGGATTAGGTGTGAAAATGTTCCTTAAGGGTAAACTGAAAATTATACCTTCTCTTTCACTCAACAGAACGTTAACTACATTTAATATATTTTCCAGAGTAAGTAAAAAGGAAAAAGCGGAAAGTAATAACTAATGAGTACAAAATATGCATATTATCCTGGTTGCTCATTACATTCTACTGGCTCAGAATATGATATGTCATTCAAACTTGTTGCCAAGAAATTAGGAATAGAATTAGAAGAAGTGCCTGGCTGGGTGTGTTGCGGGACTTCACCGGCACATAGTAGTTCACATCTTCTGGCAGTATCATTACCTATAAAAAATCTCGCATTAGTTGAAGATACTGGACACAAAGAAGTTGCGGTTCCTTGTGCGGCTTGCTATTCTCGTTTTAAGTCTGCCTTATATGAAATTGACCACGATAAAAAACTCGCTGAAGATACCAAAGAAATTATCGGCTCTTCATTCCACAATAAAGTAAAGGTTATGCATCCATTAGAAATATTTGCCAAAATCACGTCTCAAGAATTAAAGGACAAAGTAAAAGAAACACCAAAAGATATGAGAGTAGTTTGTTATTACGGATGTCTTCTGACCAGACCACCGAAAGTAATGCAATTTGATGATGTAGAATACCCAATGACAATGGATAAGGTGCTGGAAAACACAGGTTATGAAGTGTTGGATTGGTCGTATAAAACAGATTGCTGCGGTGCGACCTTTTCTTTAACTGAAACAGATGCAGTATTAAACCTTTGTCAGAAGATTCTAAAGAATGCGCAGGAAGTCGGTGCCACTGCAATCGCGGTTGCCTGTCCGCTCTGTCATGCTAATCTGGACACCCGCCAGACAGATATTAATACAAAATATAACACCGATTATAATATTCCAATATATTACTTTACCCAATTGATGGGATTAGCATTCGGATTTAACCAGAAAGAGTTGGGAATAACCAAACATCTGACACCAGTTCCGATGTACATCGGGAGTGGTTCGGAGTAGGGAGTTCGGAGAAAATGAAAGGAGAAGGTAGTGGCGGCACTAAACCAGAGTTTAAGAAGTTCCTGAAAATATCAAGAAGGTCGGTGCGTGAGGGTGTTGTTGCTACTACGATATCCAAGAGAAGAGATTATATAACCGTTAATGAGGAAAAAGAATCCAGGGAGAAATGTATTGAGCTCTCCAAGATGTTGAGTGGATTGATTAACTCTCTCTGAACTCCGACCTATTCTCAAAGGAGAATCCATGCACGAATGGGGACTTGTTGCTGATGCCATAGAAGAGATTAAAAACCACTCTGCTAAAAACAATATCACTAAAGTAATTAAAATCCAGATTGGTTTAGGTAAAAAATCAGATGTATCCGAGCGGGTGTTCAAAACCTGCTTTAAGGTTCTTGCTAAAGATACAATAATGGAGAAAGCGAAACTATCTTTTACTAAAAAAGCAGACCACATTATTACTGTAGATGCTATTCAGGGGTCGTCCTGTAGTTAGTGAGAGGAAATGTGGGATTAACCACTCAGATATTTATCGTTTAGAGTATTGGAATCTTTTGCGGGCGCCTTTTTGACCGTATTTCTTACGCTCTTTCATACGAGAATCACGCGTTAAGAAATCGCTTTTACGTAACTGGATACCCAGAGATGAATCCAGGAATTTTAAGGCACGTGATAATCCTAATCTAACCGCTTCGGCTTGTCCGTGTTTCCCGCCACCTTGTACTTTAGCAGTTACATCATATCTCCCTATTAATTTAAGATATTGTAATGGACTCAATACTGCTATTCGCTCTTCAGGAACAAGAAAATATTTGTCATAATCAGTATCGTTAATAACAAATCTACCTGTGCCTTTTTTCAGGATAACCTGGGCAACCGCAGTTTTTCTGCGGCCTGTCGCACGATAAAAAAGTGTTTCTGTCA